>JAKMFK010000276.1 GCA_022425465.1 Bacteroidia bacterium
AATTATTGAATTCTGTATATGAACTGCTACCTTTGGCCATAGGATAATAAAAACTAGTGCAATTAAACTTCGAAAAATTTAACTTTCAACTAAAATCTGACAATAATGGTCAAAAATTAATCTTTGATCCTATTAGACAAAAATACGTGGTACTCACGCCTGAAGAATGGGTCAGACAACATATTATTCAACAATTAATTAAAAATGGATTTCCCATGGGTAGAATTAGTGTTGAAAGAATGCTTCCCAAGACCAAAAAAAGATACGATATTGTATTCTATGGCTCAGATGGACAACCAATATTACTTGTGGAATGTAAAGCTCCATCTATTCATTTGAACCAAAAAACGCTTGAACAAATCACATCTTACGTCCAGCATTTAGATTCACCGGTCATTCTTCTTTCCAATGGAATACAACACATATCGATACAAAGAGATGGTGCTAACTTTAAAATTGTACATAATTTCCCCCATTTTAGTGAAGAAAAAAACGTTTTTTTGCCTCAGATTTAAAAAAACATGGCTACACTCATTATAATCGTATTTATTCTAGGATACATTGGAATTGCTCTTGAACATCCATTAAAAATTGACAAGGCTGCTAGTGCATTAGTAACAGGAATGTTGTGTTGGACTATTTATGTTCTCTCTCTAAACGGAGGACATGACATTATCCATACCATTGAACACGGTTTAAATGGTAGTGGCGGGCTATACCATCATATGTTTGACATAGCCAACATCTTATTCTTCTTATTAGGTGCTATGACTATTGTGGAATTAGTCGATGCTCATGAGGGCTTTGCTGTGATTACCGACCGAATTAAAACCAAAAACTCAGGCAAGTTGCTTTGGATTATATGTGTACTTACCTTCTTTTTCTCTGCCGCACTTGACAACCTTACAACCACGATTGTGATGGTATCACTTCTCAGAAAGCTAATCCAAGACGTTAAAACACGCTGGATATTTGTAGGCATGGTTGTTATATCTGCTAATGCTGGAGGAGCTTGGTCTCCTATCGGTGACGTCACAACAACCATGTTATGGATTAAAGGACAACTTCCAAATGTGCCCCAGATTATCACTGACTTATTTATTCCTAGCCTTGTATCAATGGTAGTCCCATTGGTGATACTAAGCCTAACTTTAAAAGGAGAAATAGCTCGACCTATGAAACAAGAAAACCTAGATCACTACACCAATCCAACAACCGTAGGCGAAAGAACGTTCGTCTTCTTTTTAGGATTAGCTGGTTTGATTTTTGTGCCTGTATTCAAAACATACACCCACCTCCCCCCTTTTATGGGAATGATGTTAAGCCTAGGTATTCTATGGACCGTAACAGAAATCATGCACAAAGGAAAAAGTAAGACACAAAAACATCCGTTATCAGTAATTGGGGTGCTACAAAAAATTGATACAGCTAGTGTCCTTTTCTTCTTGGGTATTTTGTTGGCTGTGGGTGCTCTTCAGGAATTTGGTCACTTACGAACAGCTGCGGAGCAATTAGATACTTTCTTTGATGGGAATATTTTCTCTATCAATATTATTATTGGTCTTTTATCTAGTATAGTAGATAACGTTCCATTGGTAGCAGCGGCTCAAGGAATGTATGATGTTACAGCTACAGGAGATTTTGCTGCTAATGGACGATTTTGGCAATTTCTAGCATTCTGTGCTGGAACTGGAGGTAGCTCCTTGATTATTGGATCAGCTGCTGGTGTTGCTGCTATGGGACTCGAAAAAATTGATTTTGTATGGTACCTAAAAAAAATAAGCTGGTTAGCTGTAATCGGATATTTATCAGGTGCTTTCGTCTTTTATTTAATGTTTGCATAATCCATGATAGATGGTAAAAAGGTAGTCGTTGTTTTTCCAGCATACAATGCTGCAAAAACCCTTGAACGTACATTCAATGAGTTACCCTTTGATATTGTAGATGAAACTATTCTAGTAGATGACGCTAGTAAAGATGATACTGCAACACTAGCAAAACGAATTGGTATCAATCATGTTATTGTCCATGACAAAAACCAAGGGTATGGTGGAAACCAAAAAAGCTGTTACAATAAAGCGATTGAGGTTGGTGCTGATATTGCCATTATGGTTCA
>JAKMFK010000300.1 GCA_022425465.1 Bacteroidia bacterium
CAAACCTTGCCCTTTCGGCACATATTGATGTAGCTAAAGACATCCTCAAGGTAGCAGGGTATGATTTAATCATTCTTGAGACTTCAGGAATTGGTCAAAGTGATACCGAAATTACGGATCATAGTGATGTTAGTCTGTATGTAATGACACCCGAATATGGTGCAGCTACTCAATTAGAAAAGATTGATATGTTGGACTTTGCGGATGTGATTGCCCTAAACAAATTTGACAAGAGAGGTGCGTTGGATGCATTGCGTGATGTAAAAAAACAATTTCAACGCAATCATAAATTATTCGATCAGGATCCAGATAATATGCCCGTTTACGGTACGATTGCTAGTCAATTTAATGATCCTGGCGTAAATGCTTTGTATGCAACTATAATTCAAACCATTCAACGTAAAACAGCTGCAGAATTATCGACTTCATTTGACACCAACCAAGAGTTGAGTGAAAAAATATATATCATTCCTCCTAAGCGAGTTCGGTATTTATCTGAAATTGCAGAAAATAATCGGAACTATAACCAATGGGTAAAAGAACAAGCAGAAATTGCACAAAAACTCTATGGTATACACAAAACAATTACGACAATTAAAGAAACTAAACTGGCTGATTCTGACCGATTAATCAAGGATTTAAAAGAAACGTATGATAAAATAGCGATTGATTTCGACCCTAAACTACAAACGGTAATTGATGAGTGGGATCAGATTAAAGCTTCGTATTCGAATGATATCTTTACCTACCTTGTTCGGGGTAAAGAAATTAATGTGGAAACGAAAACAGAATCGTTATCACATCAAAAAATAAGTAAGGTATGCCTACCAAAGTATGAAGCTTGGGGCGATGTCTTAAGTTGGAACTTACAAGAAAATGTACCAGGTAAATTTCCGTATACTGCAGGGATTTATCCTTTTAAGCGTCAAGGTGAGGATCCCACTCGAATGTTTGCTGGAGAGGGGGGACCAGAGCGAACAAACAAGCGTTTTCATTATTTGAGCAGTAGCATGCCAGCAAAGCGGTTAAGCACGGCATTTGATTCAGTAACCTTATATGGAAATGATCCGGATTATAGACCAGATATCTATGGAAAAATTGGGAATGCTGGAGTAAGCATCTGTTGTTTAGATGATGCTAAAAAGCTTTACTCAGGCTTTGATCTTGCAGACCCGAAGACATCTGTGAGTATGACTATTAATGGGCCTGCACCCATGTTGTTAGGGTATTTTATGAATGCGGCTATTGATCAGCAATGTGAGAAATATATCAAGGAAAATAAGTTAGAAGAGTCCGTCCGAAAAAAAATAAAAATACACTTCTCAAAAAGGGGCACCGTTCAGCCCCAGTATCATGGTGATTTACCAAAAGGAAATGATGGATTAGGATTGATGTTATTGGGAGTCACTGGTGACATGGTTCTTCCCAAAGAGGTTTATGATTCGATAAAAACCGAAACACTGAAACAAGTAAGAGGAACTGTTCAAGCTGATATACTCAAAGAAGATCAAGCTCAAAATACGTGTATTTTTTCTACTGAATTTGCTCTTCGACTTATGGGTGATGTCCAGCAGTATTTTACTAATCATCAGGTTAGAAACTTTTATTCAGTGTCCATTTCAGGATATCACATTGCTGAGGCAGGAGCAAATCCGATTACACAACTTGCTTTTACGCTTGCCAATGGATTCACTTATGTAGAATACTACTTAAGTAGAGGCATGGATATCAATGATTTTGGGCCTAATCTTTCTTTTTTCTTTTCTAATGGAATAGATCCTGAATATGCTGTTATTGGACGTGTTGCCCGAAAGATTTGGGCGAAAGCCATGAAGTTGAAATACAATGCGGACGAGCGAAGTCAAATGTTGAAATATCACATTCAGACGAGTGGAAGAAGCTTGCATGCACAAGAAATTGATTTCAATGATATCAGAACTACGCTCCAGGCATTATATGCTATTTATGATAATTGCAACTCATTGCACACCAATGCCTATGATGAGGCAATTACTACACCCACCGAAGAGAGTGTGCGTAGGGCAGTAGCTATTCAATTGATTATCAACAAAGAGCTTGGTTTAGCTAGAAATGAGAATCCTATGCAGGGTTCATTTATTATAGAAGAATTGACAGATTTAGTAGAGGAGGCAGTGCTTACAGAATTTGATCGTATCTCAGATCGAGGTGGTGTGCTTGGTGCAATGGAAACCATGTATCAACGAAGTAAAATTCAAGAAGAAAGTTTGCACTATGAAACATTAAAACACAGTGGTGATTTCCCAATTATTGGTGTGAATACATACTTAAATAGTAAAGGATCTCCCACCATTTTGCCCAAAGAAGTAATTCGAGCTACAGAAGATGAGAAGAAGATTCAAATTAATACGCTTGAAGGGTTGAATGCTTGTTACAAATCAGAATCTCAAAACCAGTTAAAACAAGTTCAACAAACAGCTTTGAACAATGAAAATCTTTTTGAGGCATTGATGGAGGCATGTAAGGTCTGTTCACTGGGACAAATTACAACTGCTCTTTTTGAGGTAGGAGGGCAGTATCGCCGAAATATGTAGCCGTTTTATGGGCTTTATGTTAGCTTTGTATACATGAAGTCAATTCAATCTACGTTTGTTGTAATTCTTGTTATATTTTGTCAAACTGCAATTGCATGGGGACCAACAGGACATCGTGTAGTTGGTTATGTTGCACAACAACATTTAACCAAGAAGGCCAGTAAAAGAGTAAATAAAATCTTACAACTTTATTCGTTAGAGATGTGTGGTAATCATATGGATTTTATTCGATCAGATAAGAATTACAGACACATGAATAGTTGGCATTATGTAAGTATTCCAGATGGGTTGCATTATGATGAGTCAGATAAAAATCCAAAAGGAGACGTGATTTCTACTATTGAGCAAATCATGATTGAGTTAAAGACCAAAGAATTTACTGTTTTTGAGAGTGAGGAATTTGCAATCATGGCTCTTGTTCATATGGTTGGAGATATTCATCAGCCATTGCATGTAGGTTTATCAGAAGATAGAGGTGGAAATAAAATCAAGGTGGAGTGGTTTGGTGAGAAAACAAACTTGCATCGTGTTTGGGATACGGATATGATTGATCATTTAAAGTTAAGCTATCGCGAATTAGGCGATCATATCAATCGAGATGTTACACCAACTCAAGTGGCTGATTGGCAGGGAAGTTCGGTGAAGGAATGGGCTGCAGAAAGCCAAAAGCTTCGTTCAGCGTGTTACGACTTTGGAGACAAAAAGAATTTGGGTTACAGCTATAGTTTTAGGCACACAAAGACTATTCAATTAAGATTGGAACAAGCAGGTGTTCGTTTAGCTGGACTATTGAACGAGATATATGGTTAATGGAAGTGAAGATTCACAGCCAATAAAGCAACGATTAACCCCAAAGCAATAGCGATTAATTTATATTTACCGTAAGTATGACTTTCGTTGTTTTCAAAAAGAATAGTGGTACTGATATGTAGAAAAACACCGATGACAACTGCAATTAGCGTACTAAATACCTCAGCATAATACACCAATTGATTTCCGATTAGCATCCCTAGTGGAACCATAAGTGCATAAAGCGTTATCCATAGATAGTTGGTTTTTTCTTTAGAGAAAACACTCTTGAGCACAACAGCTAAGGCAAAAGCTGCAGGCAGTTCATGTAGTCCAATGGCAAAAA
>JAKMFK010000294.1 GCA_022425465.1 Bacteroidia bacterium
ATGACTGTAGATTCAAATTGTCTTAAATTTTAATGATGACAAAAAAACGTTTATTTATATTCTGTATTTTATTTATTCTTGTTGTTTCCTGTGTTCCATCAAAAAGTCTCTCAAAAAACAAAGAGCCAAAAACGATTGACGAGACATTAGTTAATGTTTCATTACTAGATCGTTTGAGAATGTATTCTGGAATAGTTACTCGTGGTCAGGGTCAAAATGCACAGGTTTTTATTCGTGGAATAGCTGGGGTTAATACACCTAAGGAAGTCTTGTTTATTGTTAATGGAACTCAAGTAGGAAACTATTCAAGGGCACTATTTTCTGTTAATCCTGTTGAAATTACAAATATTCGACTTTTGAAAAAAGCTATTGAAATTGCCCCTTATGGTTTTGCAGGATCGGGAGGTGTTGTTTTAATTACAACAAAATAGTCGAGAGTTTTAATTGGCAGAAATTTTGTAGGCATTACCATTGTTTACGATAATCACATAATCGCTATTTGGAAGCTGCTCAATACTTTTACCTACAGTTCCTATGGGTAAAGGGAAAGATTCAAAACTTTCATAGGTATTTGTATTGGGGTCATATGCTTTGAGTATTCCACCAGAATTGGCTAGACTACTTCCGAGCTCAACCACCCAGGATTTTGAATTGCCAACAAATGCGATATCCCCATTTGATTTGTTGATACTAAAGCTTTCAATAGAACTCTGTTGAGCAATTGGGGGGAGGGGTTGGTTGTCAAAACGATCGCCGTTTTGATTTAAAAAAATCATGGAACGCAATTCGTTTAGTTGTTTGGTCTGAAGTATCTCCTCTTCATTTTTACCAAGTAAGGATTTAATTGATGACACTTTTGCAAAATCTTTGTATTGGGTAAAGCGTTTTTTTACGAAAGGTAATTGAGCTGCCAATTTATCTTTAGTTGCAAAAGGAATATTAAGATTTCCATAAGGGTAGATAATGACAGGATCAGCTTGTTGGTTTTGATCAAAATCGTCTAAATACAATTTTACTGGACGCTCTATAGTTGGATGCCATTTTGAATTAATTCCTGAATTTCCTGCAATTATATCAGGATAGCCATCTTGATTAAAATCAAAAATTTCTACTGTATTCCAAAGCCCATAAGTATTGGAAAGCCCATATTCAAGAGTTTTATTTTCAAAAGACTTACCATCATTATTTATTAAGACCGTAACTGGCATCCAGTCTCCCACAAGTACTAAATCTAAAAAATCATCTTTATTCAAATCAACCCATTTGGCATCGCTAATCATACCCCACTGCTTACGGTTTAAAATCTTCATGGCAATACCATTTTCATTTTGAACTATAAAACTGTTTGGAGTAAGCCCATAAGCTCCTGTAATATTTCTGCTTCCAATAAAATAGTCAGGATATCCATCATTGTCAAAATCAGCAATTTCTATACACCCAGTATTGGTTTGAGGTAATTGAATCGGAGCTCTTTTAAAGATACCCTTTCCATCGTTTACATAAATTCTATCTTCAAGACTTGGATTTGGTGATACTTCTTGATTACCACCACTTCCTACATACAGGTCCAAATCACCATCTCGATCAATATCAAAAGAAGATACAGCCACATCTTCAAATCCCCTATCGCGATCAAAATCAGGAATAAATTTATTTTTAAAGGTTCCATTTGGAGTACCAAAGAGCACTTGAGCGGGTTGCTCTTTAGCTCCACCAATAAAAAAATCTTTTATGCCATCTTTATTAAAATCGGCATAAATACTTGCTGGTCCTTCTTGGGATAATCGCTCAGGAATGAGGAGTTCTTTATCCTCATCGTAATAAGTGTTTTCAATGTGTCTAAAAGGAAATTCTTTAATAGTAAATTTTGATTTTTTATTGATTGGAATTATTGAACTATCATCACTAGAAGGGCTTAATTTCAAAATGTTATCCTTTGGAAATCTTACAATTGTTTTTTTATTGTGGGGCCAAACAACATGAATTGAATCAATTTTTGATCGAAAAGGAACGGTTAAAAGGAGTTTGTGAGAAGAACTTGATTGGAAACCTCTTATTGTTTGGTATGTTCTCAAATATTGATTTCCTTCTGAAAAGTAAAGCACTTTGGTCCCTAACAATTGAGGATAATCCTTTGAATTATTTAAAATTAATTGAATTGAGTTATTTGCTTGAGCTTGATTTTCTAAAATTTGTGCAGGGGCATTGATATTATTAAAAATGAGATCGAGGTCTCCGTCATTATCAAGATCACTGTATGCTGCACCCGTAGTATAACCCGCTATTCCAATAGGAGAGTTCTCGACAGATTCAAAATTTAAAGCACCTTTATTTTTAATGAGTAGATTTGGAATTTTCAGTGTAGGCATCTCTTCTATTACTTTTCTACGCATCTCTTCTTTTTTGGATTTTTCAAACTCACCAAAATTGGTGTTACTGAGGTAGTTAATATAATCCAAGTCATTAGGTCTTTTGACTATTCCATTAGGTATAAAAATATCATTCCAGCCATCATTGTCGAAATCAGCTAAAAGGACACCCCAACTCCAATCAGATGCAAAAGTCTCAGTCATTAAAGCCAGATCAGAAAAAGTGTTATTTCCTTTGTTGATATGCATATGATTTCTCGCATATTGAGTTTTAAAACCATATTTTTCTTTAATTCGAGCAATTTTATCAGAATCTTCACCTCCTGATTTTAATAAAATCTTTGGGTCAAAAGGAAGCATATCTGTTGTAAAGATATCTGAGAAACCATCGTTATTTAAATCTGCAATATCAACCCCCATAGTAAAACGCGATGTATGATTAACAGCAGTTTCTATACTTTCGGTAAAGCTTTTATCTTGATTATTTAGATACAAATAATCATTTTCATGGAAATCATTTCCTATGTAGAGGTCAGGCCATCCATCTTCATTAAAGTCAGAAACTCCAATTGCAAGCCCATAACCCAATGGGCTACTATAGATTTTAGAATATTGAGTTACATCAATGAAACTACCCGTCTCGTTAATCTTATTTTCGTAAAAACGATCACCCGCTAAAGAATCTAAGTCAATTCTATTTCTTGCGTTTCCATAACTCCTAACCGAATGAATATTATGGTTCAACAAATAAAAGTCTAAATCTCCGTCTTTATCATAATCAAGAAATGCTGCCTGAGTTGAGAATCCTGAAAAAGCCACGCCCATTTTTTTTGCAGATTCGGTAAATGTCAAATCTCCATTATTGATATAAAGTTGGTTATGGCCTTTCAATAAGTTAAAAGCACCTACTTTACAGACGTAGATATCTAAATAACCATCATTATTGACGTCTTGCATACTAACTCCTGTTGACCAAGAACGAGATTGGTCAATTCCAGCCTCCTTTGAAACATCTTTAAATTTTAGATTTCCCTGGTTGAGGTATAGCTTATCGGGAAGTTGGTTTGCCGTAAAATACAAATCTTCTAAGCCATCGTTATTTATATCTCCCACGCTAACACCACCTCCATTGTAGTAATACAAATATTCAATAATATTTAGGTCCGATCGATCTTCTAATTTGTTTTCGAAAGTTATCCCTGTTTGTTCTGGTGATAAAACAGCCATTGTAAAATGAACATTTTCATTTGATACATTAGCTGTATTTTGACAACTGATGAAAACAATCATCAGCAAGCCTATAAATAGGTTATTTAACCTCATCGAGTTACATTTAAAACGGCTGTGCTGTCATTTGAGCGAAAAACAAAAACCTGATTATCGATTCGTTTAATGTCCCGAATCTCTCCTTTAATATTAAAATCATTTGACCTAGAGCTTATTTTAAAAACTCCTTTTACATTGTCTAAATAAAGACCATGGCTTGCATCATAGATGCCAACCTCGGGTTTAGCTCTATAAAGGTTTCCTCCTAAAACTAAGTCTAAATCACCATCTGCATCAAAATCGCCATCTTCAATCGCATAAACAGGGGCAAGCTGTGCTTCTTGAGGAAGTGGGGTTGCGGTAAAATTAAATCCACCTTCATTTATAAATAATGTTGATTTTAACTCATTCGCCTCTAAAATCTGTACACCCTTCATTTCTTCTTTATTAAAAATCTGGTTAATGTCAGCATTTTTAAATGACTGATAATCTGGAAATTTTTTCTTAAGACTTTTGATTTGATCTATCAGTGTATGTCTCAATGCATAGGGCATATCCCTGGAATCTTTATTTGAAAATGTAAGGATTCCTTCCACGCTTCCGTTTCGGTCAAAATCATTGAGGTAAAGTTTAATCGGATATTTCTCTGATGCTTTGAATCTAGAGTTGATGCCGTGGTTTCCTCCAACAAGATCTAAATCGCCATCTTGATCGACATCAAGTGCGTGTAGTGTATTCCACCAACCTTTAAAAGAAGAAAGTGAATTTTTTTTGTTGTGATTGAACTTACCCTTCACATTTTCTAAAACTTCCAATCCCATAAATTCGCCAGCGATGATCAGGTCTTGATCACCATCTTGATCCCAATCGTTAAAAACAGCATCCGTGAGCATTCCCATTTGAATTAGAAAGGGTGCTTTTTCGTTAGTAACTTCTTTAAAATTACCTTTTCCATTATTTTCTAACAGATATCCTGAACCCGCTTGACCGTAGGCTCCAATTTTATTTCGTTCTCCAACAAAGAGGTCTAAATCTCCATCTTGATCAATGTCTGAAGCCTTTACAACACCTGTATTAATTCGAATTCCTTCAGCTGGAAACTTTTGTTCAGACATTTCAAAGGTGCCATCACCCTTATTAAAAAACAAACGGTCGTAGAGGAAATCAGAGAAAGGGCTAAGTTCAATACTCCCTGATGCTAAGTAAAGGTCAAGATCACCATCATTGTCTGCATCAAAAGCTAAAGATTCTGTATGCTCAGCTCTTGCTTGTTTATTAAAAATATCTTGATCAAACAATGTGAATGTTCCTTCTGAGTTTTGTACATATAGATTTGTAGCTTCATTTTTTGGTCCAGGCACCACAAGATCTGCAAGCCCATCACCTGTAAAATCACCTACACTTACAACAGGACCCTCTCCACTACACATATGATAAGTTAGGCGTTCTCTATGAAAATCGACAAAATTTGCTTCTTTATGAAGGTGTGATAGGGTTTTCTCATTGGCTTTAGTAAATAGAGCAAGTCTTTGTTCTGTTAAACTTGATTCATCTAAATAAGCATTGATCTCTTCTAAAACAATTGTTTGATTTGCCTCTACATTCTTTAGATAGCTTTCTTTTCCTGATGGCCAAAAAACTTGAACGGAAGCAGAAAGATTGGTGTCGAGTCCAGCCGTAATTTTTGGATCAACACTTGACTGAAAACCTCTAGCAGGCTGTTGCTCAAAATACAAGGTATCATTCGCAGTGATTACTTTAACTTGACTGCCAATTGCAAAAGTATTTTTGCCCTCACCTTTCAGCTGTAGTTGGAGGTAATTGGTATTTTCTTTTGGTAAATTATTCTGATAAATAAACGACTCCATATTCACATTGTTCACTATCAAATCCAAATCACCGTCGTTGTCCAAATCTGCATAGGCAGAGCCATTAGAAAAACTAGGTGTATTTAATCCTAATGAAGGATCCCTTTTAAATTGAGTTTGCCCTAAATTCAAAAAACCACTGTTTGGAACCATTTCCGAGGGAATAATATCAATCAATTTTTTATAGTTAACCTTATTCTTCTGGACTATAGCGTTTACTACTTCTTCACTGGAGATGTATTGCAGGTAATCTTGATCAGTTAAATCTTTGTAAATACCACTGGAAACAAATAAATCTTTTAAGCCGTCATTATTCATATCAAAAAATAAGGCTCCCCAACTCCAGTCGGTTGCTTCTACTCCAGCTAACCTTCCGATCTCACTAAAGCTTTCATTGGTATTATTTCTATGGAGCATATTCCGTGTAAACTGGTGGTGGTAAGTATTTTTGA
>JAKMFK010000034.1 GCA_022425465.1 Bacteroidia bacterium
TGTAGTCGTTTATATTGACCTCTTCTATTTCTAAGAAAACGACTAAAATCAAAACTTAAATGCAAATCAAAAATTCTGGGGGGATATCTATAAGTAGTAGTTAAATCCTGAATAGAAAAAGCATAAGATACACCAAAGTCAAAATTTTCATAGGTAAGCCCAACACTTAAACCTATGTTTAAAAATGAAAAATCATCAAATAACCCAAATTGTTGATTCACACCTAAACTAAATTCTCCTAGTTGAAATTCTTGAGATGAAAAAAAATTAATTGATTCGGAATCCCTTCTTATAGAAGTATAAGCATACAAATACGAATATCTAGGCAAAAATCTCCTGTCGTATGGATTTAAATTAAATTCATATGCAGCTTGCATACCATAAGATATTGGAACAAGAAATTCAACGTCAGTATCGTAGGCCACATTAGGTCTGTTCAAATAATCAAAATTGATTCCTATTAAAAAATCAGTATTATGAACTAGAAATGAAGCACCAAGATCCGTATAGTTTTTTGAAAAAAAGAATTCTGATAAAGGATCAATTGACTCCTGGTTGATATATCCAGTAATTGAATTTATTTGATCTTCAAAAATTAATTCTGAAGGGTTTAAATTCTTTGAAACGAAACCAACATTTACCGAAGGCAAAAACCATAATTCGTTGCCAAGTTCAACTTTGTATATATAACTTAGATTTAAATCATTTTTTTTAAATCCATTACTTGGGGCAGTATAGTTATTAAACTGAATTCCTAAACTAAAATCTGATAAGTCAAATGAATAAGACCCGTAAAAGAATTTATTGTTTTGTGTAATGTTTGGATTGGTTTCAGTGGTACTGTATAATAATCCAGATCTATTCCAGCTATTTAATCCGAAGTAACTGGGATTACTTACATGCATTAACTTAGGCTGAGAATTAAAAATCATTTCCTGTGCTAATGAAAATTTCATTGCCATCAATAAAAACACTAGAAATATGTTGACTTTTGATATCATTTTAATAGGGTGAAAATACCACTTCTAATAATAACTTGATCATCATTAGCTCGATTTAAAGGAATACCCCTTATTGAATAGGTGAAAATGGGGCTGAAAGAATCAATTATTGAGCCGTCAGTTCTTTTACCATCCCATCCCAAAATAGCCTTACCGTTTCCTGAAGAATCAATTACAGCTGGACATTGACTTCTATCTATAGAACCGTCTTGTGCCTCTTCGGTATATATTAAATTACCGTTGTAATCATAAACATTAAATATTAAGCTCTCAAAACCAGTAAATAAAGGTCTAAAGAAATCATTTAAGCAGTCATTATTCGGTGAGAAGACATTAGGTAAATATATACTATATCCTCTTCCAATTGTAATTGGATTTGTGACCCTAGTATAGCATCCTAATTCATTATAAATAGTAAGTGTTGGATAATATGTACCTGAATTCCCATAGGCATGAGTAACCTGAGTTACACCACTTGCAGTACCTGAAGCATTTACAACTACAGTCTCTGAATTATCTCCAAAATTCCATTCTAGTGTTGAAAATTCACCTTCTGATTCATCAGTAAATATTACATTTTCTCTTGCAGGTATTTCATTTACTTGTTCAAATGAAGCTGATGTGTAAGAAAAATAAGGGTCGCCTAACGATAAATTTATCTCAGCTTCAACGCCACAACCCTCATCGGTAGTGATTACAATTTTCCCATAATCAAATGGTGTATCGATTAGAATTTGGTAAGTATCTTCATCTAATTTTGTGGTATTTCCGTTTAATGCAACGGGTGCTCCATCATCTAGTATATCATCAGTCCCATTAGTATTTATATAAAAGAAGTTAAGAGGGGTTGAAGAATCTGAATTATTCACCGCATCTAATATCAATAAACCAGGTTGACCTTCGCAAAGTTTAGAATCAACATAAGGACCCTCAGTTAAAACTAATGTGTTATCATCATCAACACTGATTACATCTCTAAAATAATTAAATGGTGTATCAATAGAATTAGGACATGTGCTTCCACTTCTAATTGTGTATCTATATAATCCTGCTGGTAAGTCATTTAAAGTTGTAAATCCATTAAAGTTACCTAAACCTAGGTAAGTACCATCTAATGCTCTCCAAGGGGAATTTGTTTGATTTGTAGTGTTACTGGTTATCGTAGAAGAGACTGGTGTAATTACAGGAGAGGTAGCGTCAAAAATCTCCCATGATATATCGTATGGTTCTGTTCCGCCAGTTATATCAATTGAAATTCGCCCGTCAGTAGCTCCTAATTCACAGCTTACTCCTTGTGAAATTTCTCCATTAGTTAGAAGTCCGTCAATCGATAACACATCAATATCTCCACTAAATACAAATTCAATCACCTCAGATTCACAAACACCATCAGAAATTACTAATTCATATGTTCCTCTACTAGCCTCAAAGCTTGTTCTTCCTCTAAAGCTTGATCCTGGTTCATTTGGATCAGATGGTGTGAATGTCCATCTCAAATTATAAATAGCATTATCATTATCATCAATAATCGGGTTTCCTCCAATTATTGAAGTTGTATCAAGTTCAAATGCATAAACGCTGTCACATACATCGAATTCAAATTCAGTTTCACCATCATAAGTTATTGGCACATAAGTCTCAATATCAAATGCATAATCAAGTGAACAGTCTGGATTTGATACATCTGTTGCTACTACAATATGTCTTCCTTCAGTTAATCCTCGTATGACAAATGTATTCCCTTGTTTAATAATACTACTAGCAAACGTGGGAGAAGTAACCGTCGATCCACTTGATGTTCCCGAGCTTCCTCCGTAAACTAATTCTCCATCCAATTCAATGTTATAAGCAAGTGATGTTCCAGATAATCTAAATGAGAAATCTG
>JAKMFK010000004.1 GCA_022425465.1 Bacteroidia bacterium
GATGAAAAATAGGAAGTTGAGAACCAGTCATTACAATGGGCTTGTTCAAGTTCTCAAACATGAAACTTAAAGCAGATGCGGTATATGAAAGTGTATCAGTACCATGGATGATGATGAATCCATCATAGTTATCATAGTTGTCTTTTATTTTTTCTGCTATCTTTTTCCAAGATTGTGGATTCATATTGCTCGAATCTACAACGGGTTCGAGAACATCGTAAGTAAAGTCTATTTCACTGAAGAAATCAAAGTAATTTTGGTTCTTAATTGCTGGAAGGTAATTGATGATTTCGTCCCAAGATGAAGGTACTAGTCCCTTATGGGTTTTTTTCATTCCAAATGTTCCTCCAGTGTATAGAATAAAGACGTTACTCTTCATACCAATTTAATTTGAGGTTAACAAGTACAATATGGCCATTCGGATAGCTACTCCATTTTCGACCTGATTTAGAATTACACTACTATTTGAATCTGCTACCTGACTGGTGATTTCAACTCCTCTATTAATAGGCCCAGGATGCATAATGATGACATTCTTATTCACTTGGTCTAGAATCTCTTGATTTATTCCATACTGTAGCGAATATTCTCTTAGCGAGGGGAAATATTTATCGTCCTGCCTCTCTAACTGAATTCTTAATAAATTGGCAGCATCACACCAAGCAAGGCTCTCTTTTAAATTATAACTTACTTCTACACCAAGGCTTTCAATATAATTAGGGATAAGGTTAGGCGGCCCGCAAACACGAACATGTGCCCCCAATTTTTGTAGACAATAAATATTGCTTAGTGCAACTCTTGAGTGGATAATGTCCCCAACGATAAGTATATTTTTACCCTTTAAGTTGCCTAGTTTTTCAGTTAGTGTATAGGCATCAAGGAGTGCTTGAGTTGGGTGTTCGTGAGTGCCATCTCCAGCATTGATAATATTAGCGTCAATGTGTCTAGATAAAAATTTAGCAGCACCTGGTGCAGGATGTCTCATTACAACCATATCCACTTTCATAGCTAATATATTGTTGACCGTATCAATAAGAGTCTCACCTTTATTTACGGATGAGGACCCACTGTTGAAGTTCACAATGTCGGCAGACAACCTTTTTTCAGCAAGTTCAAATGATATTTTAGTGCGAGTACTGTTTTCAAAAAAGATATTAGCAATGGTAATATCTCTTAGTGATGGTACTTTTTTGATGGGTCTATTTATGACTTCTTTAAAGTTTTCTGCAGTTTTAAAAATAAGGTGAATATCTTCTTTTGAGATGTCTTTGATACCTAAAAGATGTTTGCTAGACAGTGCTGACATTATTTTTCTTTATCCGTTATTATCCATACTCTACATTGATCATCTTTCCAGTCTACTTTTACATAATCATTAGCTCTGGTGTCAATGTCTTCACCAGTATAGTCGGGTTGAATAGGTACCTCTCTATTATATTTTCTATTGATTAGAGTAACCAATTCTACTGATTTAGGTCTTCCATATGCATTTATTGCATCTAATGCAGCTCTAATACTTCGGCCAGTGTATAGGACATCGTCTACTAGTACGATGTGTTTACCTTCAATATTAAAATCAATATTTACCTCGTTAGGTATAAGCTGCTTGTTATTTCTCCTAAAGTCGTCTCGATAAAATGTTGTATCTAATTCACCATAGATAATATCGATTTCAAATAGTGATTTAATTTTTTGAGCTAATATTTTCCCAAAGAAGATGCCTCTAGGTTGAAGAGCTAGAACTGCTGTATTGTTGAATGAGCCATGATTTTCAACCAATTGATGAGCAATCCTAGTAATGATAAGTTCTACGTGTTTATATTCTAGTATTACTTTTTTCATCTAGAATGTTGTATTTGATAATTTTATAATTTCTTCAAATTCAAATTCTTGTACAGGGCCTACTGATAATCTAGCTTGTTTTACTAATGCCATGTTAGCAAGAGTGTCATTGGACTTTATTTGAGCTAGAGTTACACTCGAATTGAGAGGTTTGACCACTTCTACATCTACAGCAACCCATTTTTCATCTTCGGTTGTAGGATCCTGATAAGCTTCTTTGATTACGCGAGTGATTCCTACAATCTCTTTTCCTTCATTACTGTGATAAAACAGACAGAGATCACCATTTTTCATTGCTTTTAAATGAACACGAGCAGGATAACTACGTACACCATCCCAATATGTTGATCCATCTGCTACCATTTGTTCCCAGCTATACTTATAGGGTTCAGATTTAATGAGCCAATAATTCATATTTTCAAATATCTATTTTTTTTGGTTCTTTCAATCAAGTTGCTTCTTTTTTATAGAGCAAAAAAAATCCCGAACTAGTCGGGATTTTTAAAATTATTTAGCTAATTCTTTAGCTTGCTTAACCCATCCATCTCGTTCAACACGACCAGGCGACTTAAGTAAGGTTTCAAGAATATCAATGCTTTTCTTATTTAGTTTACTGACTTGTTGGAAAGTAAATACTCCGATGCCGTTCAGCTTTTTCTCGTAAGCTGGACCCACACCCGTAAGTTGTTTTAGATCATCTGCATCTTTGGCGTCTGTGACACCAATAATGTCAGTTAATCCTGAAGAATCATCTCCTGAAGTAGTTTCCTCAACTTTTTTTGCATCCTTTTTAGAAGCTTCTTTCTTTGGAGTCTCCTTTTTAGGAGTATCTTTCTTTGTAGCTACTTTTTTAGTAGAGGATGGCGTTGATTCCATTTGAGCTTTTAATTGAGCAAGTACATCTAAATCACCCATGGTAGAAACCTCAGTATTTTTGTTGATTTTTTCTACATATTTGGTTGTATTGGTAGCACGTTTCTTATTAGCAGCTTCCTTTTCAGAATTTTGAGAACGCTCAGCATCTTTCCAAATGTCTGTATGCGATACTAAGATTCGTTTTGAATCTTTGTTGAACTCAATCACTCTTAAGTTAAGTGTTTCATCAACTTTCACATCAGTTCCGTCTTGCTTTTTGATGTGTTTCTTTGGAGCAAATCCTTCTACACCATAGGGTAGGGTAAGGATAACTCCTCGATCATTAACCTCTGATACTACACCATCATGTTCGGAACCTAGCGTGAAGATACCTTCGAAGGTATCCCAAGGATTCTCATCAATTTGTTTGTGACCTAAGCTCAGTCTTCTATTATCTCTGTCAATTTCAAGAACAACAACTTCGAGTTCTTCACCTTTTTTGGTAAACTCAGCTGGATGTTTAATCTTCTTAGACCAAGATAAGTCCGATACGTGAACTAAGCCATCAACCCCTTCCTGGAGTTCCACAAATAGCCCATAATTAGTAAGATTCCTTACAGTACCTTTATGTTTTGACTCTACTTGGTATTTCTCTTCGATTTTTTCCCATGGATCTGAAGTAAGTTGTTTAAGACCAAGAGAAAGTTTATGCTCCTCTTTGTCAATATCTAAAACTACTGCTTCAACCTCATCTCCAACTTTCATAAAGTCAGATGGGTTTCTTAAGTGTTGTGACCACGACATTTCTGAAACGTGAATTAGTCCTTCAACACCAGTTTCTATTTCAACGAAAGCACCGTAATCAGCAATAGTAACAACTTTACCTTTCACTTTTTCACCTTCTTTGAGTTCTTTCATGCTATCCCACGGGTGAGCAGTTAGTTGCTTCATACCAAGAGAAATTCGCTTTTTGTCGTTATCAAACTCGAGAACAGCAACTTGGATTTTTTGATCCAATTCAAGAACATCAGATGGGTGATTGATTCTACCCCAAGAAATATCTGTGATATGAAGAAGACCATCTAGTCCTCCAAGGTCGACAAATACTCCAAATGAAGTCATGTTTTTAACAGTCCCCTCGAGAACTTGTCCAAGCTCCATTTTGGAAATCATTTCAGCTTTCTGAGCTTCAATATCATCTTCAATAAGTGCTTTGTGTGAGATAACTACATTTTTGTATACCTCGTTTATTTTGACAACCTTAAATTCCATGGTTTTACCAACGTATTGGTCGTAATCACGAACAGGCTTTACATCAATTTGAGATCCAGGTAGGAATGCATCCATACCCATTATGTCAACAACAAGTCCGCCTTTGGTTCTGGATTGGATAAAACCTTTAACAATCTCACCTTTTTCCATTATGGATTGTATTTTCTCCCAAGCACCTTCTGCAATTGCTTTTTTACGTGAAAGAACCAATTGACCAAGAGCGTTTTCAGTTTCATCTACATAAACTTCAATCTCATCTCCAACTTTAATGTCTGGAGTGTCTCTAAATTCTGTAATGGAAACTAAACCATCTGATTTAAACCCAATGTCCAAGACTACATGGTCATTTGTCATACTAACAATGTGTCCAGTAACAAGTGTCTTTTCATCTACTTGTTTAATGGTGTTAGCGTACATGGATTTTAAATCATCATTTTGAGATTCGTTGTACGTACCAAATCCAGCTTTGTCCATAGACCAATCGAATTCGTCTGGATTGTGAACTGGTGACTCAGATGTGTTTGTGTGGGATTTTGTAGTTTTTGTTGGCTCTAAAGTAGCTTCTTTTGTTGTCGCTTCAACTGTGGCATCCTTGGCCTCAGTAGCTTCAGTCAAGATTTCATCTTGCTTTTCTTTTTTTGTATTTGTCAATGTATCATTTCCTCCTTTGCAAAAAATGAGTGCAAAAGTAATCTTTTTATTCAATCTACGAAAGCATTGAGGTTTCTAAAAAAAAAGAACAACTTTGCTCCATGCTAAAAAAAGTAGTATTTATATCTTTCTTAACTGCTATATCCATGACCCTTAAAGCAATCAATTATTCAGTTAGCTTTCCTGATGTAAAATCTCATTATGTTTCGATAGCTATAACTTTTAATTCCGATGGAAGAGAATATGTTGACTTTAAAGTTCCCGTTTGGACACCTGGATCCTACAAGGTAAGAGAGTTTAGTAGTGCATTTGAGAATGTGTCAGCAGAAAATCTAGAAATTCAAAGATTGAATAAAAATACATGGAGGATTTTGACCAAAGGTAAGAGTCAAGTCAGGTTATCTTATGATGTATACTGCTTTACGGTTAGTGTTCGTCAGAGTTATGCGGATGAGTATTATGCATTTTTGCATGGAGTTTCGGTTTTTGGTTATTTGGAGGGATATGAAGATGAAAAAATTGAACTGAACATTCAACCCGAAGAAAACTGGCAAAATGTAGAGGTATCTCTACCAAAATCCAATTCTTCAGCGTATTCTTTCATATGTAAAAATTATGATTTACTTGCTGATTCTCCAATAGCACTTGGCAACTTTGACACCATTGGGTACGAGAGTGGAAGGGTACCTCACAAAATCGTTATGATTGGAGAGGGAAACTATGATCTAAATCAAATAAAAAAAGATTTTAAAAAGATCAGCGACACTCAAGTTGAAATGATGGGTGATCACCCATCAAGCCAGTATGTACATTTTATTTATAATGTCTCCCAAGGTGGGGGTGGATTAGAACATGCCAATTCACAAACTAGCATGATGCCTAGATGGAATTATACGAATGCAAACAAGTATCGAAGTTTTTTAGGGTTAATTGCTCACGAATATTTTCACTTATGGAATATCAAAAGAATTCGTCCGAAAGAATTGGGTCCATTTGATTATGATAAAGAGGTCTATTCTGACATGTTATGGATTGCCGAGGGCATTACCTCCTATTATGATGACATTACCTTGTTAAGGATGGGAGCTTATTCCAAAGAAGAATATTTGAGAATAATTTCATCTCAGATTAATCGATTGGAGAATTCGCCAGGCAAGAAGGTCATGAGCCTTGCACATAGTAGTTTGCTAGCTTGGGTGAAAGCATATTTGCCTAATGAGGAAAGTTCTAATAAGACGATTAGTTATTATAATAAAGGGATGCTAGCTGCTGTGTTACTTGATTTAGAGATTAGAAAATCGAGTGACCACTCCTTGGATGATGTGATGCGAATGTTGTATAACGACATATATATTAAAGAGGGTCGTGGTTTTACTATCGAAGAATTTGTGAAAATCTGTAGTCAGTTAGCAGATAAGGATATGACTAAATTTTTGGATGATGTTGTTTATAGTTTAAAACCATTAAACTACGAAATTTTCAATGATTTTGGACTTGATTTATTAAAGAAAAAAGATAACATAAATCAACCTTGGAGCGGTGTTACATCCAAATTAAAAGGGGAGCAAATAATAGTGACCAATATAGTATCTAACAGCCCAAGTGTAGAATCTGGCTTAAGTGTAAATGATGAAATTATTGCCATCAATGGGTGGCGTTTAAAAAGTAAATTAGAAGATTATGTTACTAAGTTTAATAATGGAGAACGTCTTTCCATAAGCTATTCTAGAGATGGTAAAGTGCATTCAACCAAAATGAGGCTTTTATCGAACCCAGAGGTTAAATGTGAATTAGTTATTAAGGATATTACCAATAAACAATTGGTTAATTGGTTGGATTAAATCTGTCGATCTTGTTTGGGGCTAATTTCACATTTTGCCCACACTTCTTTCAAAATAAAATCCTAAGGCTAAATTTGTCAAAATTTTAAGTAATCGTGTCAGTTATTGATAAGCAAAAAGCGTATTTAGTTTTACAAGATGGAACATACTTCGAAGGAAATGCAATTGGGAAAATAGGTACCACTACAGGTGAAATTGCTTTCAATACTGGAATGACTGGATATCAAGAAGTATTTACAGATCCATCATACTATGGGCAAATTGTAATTATGACCATGGATCATATTGGTAACTATGGTGCTAGAGATTTAGACTCTGAGTCTAATTCCATCAAAATTTCTGGCTTAGTATGTAAAAATTATTCACCGATGCATTCGAGAAATATGGCTGATAGTAGTCTTAACGATTATTTTATTGAGAATGACTTTACGGGAATTAGTGATGTTGATACTCGAGAGGTAGTTCGTCATATTAGAGATGCTGGTGCAATGAACGCGATTATAAGTTCGGAGATACTCGATTTAGAGAAGTTAAAATCGATGGTCCTAGATGTACCTAGCATGTCTGGTTTAGAATTGAGCAGTAAGGTCTGGTCTAAAAAATCCTATGAAGTAAATGAAGGAGGTAAACACAAAGTAGCACTTCTTGATTTAGGGAGTAAAGAAAATATTGTAAAGTGCTTGACAGACAGGGATTGTCATGTTAAGGTATATCCCGGTGATACAACCTATAATGAGATGAAAGATTGGAATCCAGACGGCTTTATGATTAGCAATGGGCCAGGTGATCCATCTGCCATGCCATACGCAGTGAAGACAATTCAGGAAATTGTATACGCTGATGAGAAAATGTTTGGTATATGCTTAGGTAGTCAGATTTTAGCACAAGCACAAGGTATGAAGACTTTTAAATTGCACCGCGGTCACCGTGGTCAAAACCATCCAGTAAAAAATTTGATAACAGGGAAAAGTGAAATAACCTCTCAGAATCATGGTTTTGCTATTGATCCAGATAGTAATAATGGTTCTGTAGAAATAACCCATATCAATTTAAATGATGACACGGTTGAGGGAATTCGTGTTAAAGATAAATCTGCATTTGCAGTTCAATATCATCCAGAAGCAAGTCCAGGTCCACATGATAGTCGATACTTATTCGATGAATTTGTGGCATTAATGGCATAATCTATATTTCTAAACCAACAAAAAATAGTTAAAAACATAATATTATGAGTGAAATAGCACACTTACACGCGAGACAAATTCTAGATAGTAGAGGTAATCCGACGATTGAGGTAGATGTATTTACTGAGGATGGAGCTTTTGGTAGAGCTGCTGTTCCCAGTGGAGCTAGTACAGGAATACATGAAGCTATTGAATTAAGAGATGGAGATAAATCAAACTTTTTAGGTAAAAGTGTGATGAAGGCAGTTGCTAATGTTAATACGACAATTGCTGATGAGATAATTGGTGAAGATGTATTTGAGCAAGTTCATATTGACCACAAAATGATTATGTTGGATGGTACTGAAAATAAATCTGTTTTAGGTGCCAATGCAATGTTAGCTGTCAGTCTAGCTATTGCTCATGCTGCAGCTGAGGAAAGTGGTCAGCCTTTATTTAGGTATCTTGGAGGTGTAAATGCATGCACCTTACCAATACCTATGATGAACATTATCAATGGTGGGAGTCATGCTGATAATTCTATTGATTTTCAGGAGTTTATGATTATGCCAACGGGAGCTGATACATTTTCGGAAGCATTGAAAATGGGTGTTGAAACATTTCATCATCTCAAAAAAGTATTGAGTTCAAAAGGGTATAGTACTAATGTTGGAGACGAAGGAGGTTTTGCTCCTAATATCAAATCAAACGAGGAGGCAATAGAAACAGTTTTGCAAGCCATTGAGTCTGCAGGATATCGCCCTGGCGAGGATATATATATTGCTATGGATGCTGCAACCTCAGAGTTTTATAATAAAGAAACAGGTCTTTATACATTCAGTAAATCAGATGGCAGAGAATTGACAAGTGAGCAAATGGCAGATTATTGGAAAAACTGGACCGAAAAATATCCGATATTGAGTATCGAAGACGGTCTTGACGAGGATGATTGGGCAGGATGGAAGTATTTAACGAACCAAATTGGCGATAAAGTTCAGTTGGTAGGTGATGATTTATTTGTGACTAATGTGAAGAGATTACAAAGAGGTATAAATGAGGGGATAGCTAACAGTATTCTAGTAAAAGTTAATCAAATTGGAACACTTACTGAAACCATTGATTCTATTAATCTTGCAACTCAAAATAGTTATACCAATATCATTTCTCATCGAAGTGGTGAAACAGAAGATTCAACAATTGCAGATTTAGCTGTCGCAATGAATAGTGGACTTATTAAGACTGGATCTGCATCCAGAAGTGATCGTATGGCAAAATACAATCAGCTTCTTCGAATAGAGGAGGAGCTTGGTCATACAGCCAAGTATTTAGGTAGGAGCTTTAAGTTTCTCTAGCAAATATCTATTTCCAGTAAGAAGTATTTCTTCTTTTTGATGGTATAATTACAAATACACAACACGGGATGTAAACTATACTAAACAAGTTTTTGGTGTGTTCAAAAACATGGATGTTCAGGTATATGCTTTATTATACATTCGATACTTGTAAGAACTTATGGCATTTTTTAGTAAGAAATCGAGTAAATCCCAGAAAAAATCAAAGATTAAGGAGCCCAAAGATTATACATTGTTTAATAAAATCTTAGGTGGATTTTTCTTTTCCTTTGCCACTTTCTTGACATTAGCCTCCATAAGTTATCTTTTTTCCTGGCGGACTGACCAAAGCTTATTAAATGCTGGTGTTAATGAATTTCTTTTTGATTTTAAAAATTTAGTACCTAAAAATATTATGGGTAAGATGGGAGCATTTTTGGCTCATACATTTATTTATAATGGTTTTGGTATTGGGGCATTTTTATTATATCCTATATTTTTAATTATTGGATTCAATCTCTATTTTAACAATAAATTTCACATACGTCCCAAAACAGCCAGTAAATTATTAGTTTCAGGTTTGTGGGTTTCATTAGTTTGTTCACTTTTATTTTCTGGGTCTTATCCTCTACTTGGTGGCTTATTGGGATATGGTGTTTTTATTTTTTCAAAATCATTGATTGGTGTAATCGGGATTGTTCTTCTTCTAGGATTAGTGACAGTTTTCTTTTTATATGTTGCTTTTGGTATTGATGTTTTGGAATGGATTAGAAAAAAGCGATTAAAATCGAAAGCATTAGATGCTGATGAAGAGTATACTGGGGAGTCCATCTTCGATAAGGATCAAATAAATCTTAAGAATAGTGAAACTGATGTTTTGCCTGAACCAGTGCCTTTGGAAACAGAAGCAACTTTAATTGAAGAACCTATACTAATAGCAGTTGAGGAGCTAAAATCGAAAGAAAAAACAGAAAAAGAAGAAGAGAACCTTGAATTAGAGATAGAGCATAAAGCTATAGAGGAGAAAGTCGATAAATCAAAACAGAAGGAGCATTATGGGATTGACGAACCATTTGACCCTCGTCTAGATCTTAGGGACTATGTGTTTCCCGAGGTTGATTTTCTGAATAAATATGATGAAGGTCCAAAAACAGAGGTATCCAAAGAGGATTTAGAGAAAAGTAAAAATATGATTGTTCAAACACTGAATAATTATAAAATTGGAATTGCTCAGATTAAAGCCACTATTGGTCCTACGGTAACATTATTTGAGATTGTCCCTGATGCAGGTGTTCGAATTTCAAAAATTAAAAATCTAGAGGATGATATAGCACTTAGTTTAGCAGCTTTAGGTATTCGAATCATAGCACCTATACCTGGTAAAGGAACGATAGGTATAGAGGTGCCAAATAAAAAGCCTGAAATAGTAAGCATGCATTCTGTAATTAGTAGTGCCAAATACCAAAATTCGGATGCAGCCCTACCTGTTTGTTTGGGTAAGACGATATCTAATGAAGTGTATGTTGCAGATCTAGCAAAAATGCCTCACTTATTAATGGCGGGTGCAACAGGTCAAGGTAAATCAGTAGGTTTAAATGCAATAATCGTCTCACTGTTATACCGCAAGCATCCTGCAGAATTAAAATTTGTAATGGTTGACCCTAAAAAAGTCGAACTTACACTTTATCAAACCATAGAGAGACATTATTTAGCAAAATTACCTGGAGAAGGAGAAGCTATTATTACAGATAATAAGCGAGTAATTTCAACATTGAATTCATTGTGTGAGGAAATGGATCAACGATATGCTTTGCTTCAAGCGGCTATGGTTAGAAACATCAAAGAATACAATACTAAGTTTATTAAACGTAAATTAAATCCAGAGGAAGGACATAAGTATTTGCCATATATTGTGGTAATTATTGACGAGGTTGCAGATTTGATTATGACTGCTGGTAAAGAGGTTGAGCATCCAATAGGTAGGATTGCTCAATTGGCTCGTGCTATTGGCATACATTTAATACTTGCTACCCAAAGACCGTCAGTGAATATCATTACAGGAACGATTAAGGCAAATTTCCCTGCTCGAATTGCATTTAGAGTAAGTAGTAAGATTGATAGTAGAACAATATTAGATGGAAATGGTGCGGATCAGCTCATTGGCAAGGGTGATATGCTTTACTCAACTGGAAGTGACATGGTTCGTTTACAATGTCCATTTGTTGACACACCAGAAGTAGACACAATTACAGGATTTATTGGTAACCAAAGAGGGTATCCAGATGCTCACATTTTGCCTGAGGTTAGAGAGGAAAGTTCTAGTGATAGTGGAGAATTTAATGCCGATGATCGAGATGCACTTTTTGAAGATGCGGCTCGTATTGTTGTTCAGCATCAACAAGGAAGCACTAGCCTCATACAAAGGAGACTAAAAGTTGGATATAATCGTGCTGGTCGCTTGATAGATCAATTAGAAGCTGCTAATATTGTAGGCCCGTTTGAGGGAAGCAAAGCGAGAGCTGTTTTATTGCCCGATGAATATGCTTTGGAACAGTTCTTGAATAACTTAAACTAGCAGAACTAAAAATGAAAAAGATACTATTACTTATCCTTATTGGCATAGTAGCCAATCCCTATATTTCAAATTCTGAAATTCAAGATAATCGAAGCTCAGTTATTTTAAATAAACTTAGCAAGACTTATAAAACCTATAAATCTGTTAAGGCTTCATTTAAAATCAAGATAGATAATAAGCAAACTAAAACCTCAGTAACCCAATCTGGAGTTCTTTATCAGAAAGGTAAAAAGTTTAAAGTAAACATTTCAGGTCAAGAAATATCATGTGATGGAAAGACCATCTGGACCTATTTAGAAGATGCTAATGAAGTTCAAATTTCAAAATTTGACCCAAAATCAATTGACATAAATCCATCAGAGATATTTACAATCTATGAAAAAGGATTTATGCATTCATACAGTGGTCAGAAGAAGGTTGGTAGTTCCACACTAGACGTGGTTAAATTAACTCCAATTGATAAAAATAAGAGTTACTTCTTGGTTAAGTTGAGTGTCGATAAATTGGCAAATAAAATAAAACAAATGTCAGTTCATAATAAAAATGGAATAGTTACTACATATACCATTTCAAAATTTGAACCTAATGTAAATATTAACGACAGCTATTTTAAGTTTAATCCTAAAGATAAACCTGGAGTCATTGAAATTGATCTTAGATGATGGGTAAGGTTTTTCTTTTCATACTACTAATTACTCTTTTCATCTCATGTGGTTTTAGAAAAGAATCAAATGATCAGATTAATTCTGATCAGATTTATATATCGATAAGCAAAACAGGATGTTTTGGAAATTGCCCCATTTATACTCTATCACTTAATGGAAAAACTTGGAGTCTTAATGGGTATAAGTTTTTTGAATATATCGGAGAGTTTGAGACTGAAGCAATCAAAAGTGAAATTGATGAAATAATCGCTCAATCTAGAACTATAGCCTGGGCTGATTATAAAAGCAGATACCTGTCGGGTTATTCAGATTTACCCTCTACTGTTCTTAAATATTCCTCTACTGAAGGAGATACCACGACTATCACTTATGAAAATAATTTAGCTCCGAAGGAGTTAGTTGAATTAGTTAATTCTTTAGATTCAAAAATTGATTCTAAAGAATGGGCTGAGATTGATCAGTAAAGTTGTTATCCAACTTTTCATAGATAGAATTATTGCTGATGTATTCAGGAACAATTTTTTTCATAGTTTTAACCAAAGTACTGTTTTTTAAGTTTTTCTTATCTCTGTATAAATCACTGATTAGTGTGTTAACTTCTAAGTAATTATAATCTGGAACACGAGCAATCATAATTTTTGGATTATGTGTACCAATCGTATTTTCTTTATCATTCAGTAACTCTTCCTTAAGTTTTTCACCTGGTCTTAATCCAGTGAATTTGATACGAATATCTTTATTGAGTACAAATCCAGACAGTTTAATCATCTTTCGAGCTAAATCAACAATTTTGACTGATTCTCCCATATCGAATACATATATTTCTCCACCTTTTCCCATAACACCAGCCTCAAGAACTAACTGGCAGGCTTCAGGAATGGTCATGAAATATCGAGTAATTTCTGGGTGGGTAACTGTTACGGGACCACCTTGTTCGATTTGCTTTTTGAATAATGGAATTACAGAGCCATTACTTCCAAGCACATTGCCGAATCTTGTTGTAACAAAGCGTGTGTGATTGTCAAACTCCAGTTGTAATTTGGCATCCAAGGATTGAACATAAATCTCTGCGATACGTTTTGAGGCACCCATAATGTTGGATGGATTCACTGCTTTGTCAGTACTTACAAAAACAAATTTATTGACCTTGAATTTTACAGATAAGTTAGCAATAGTTTGTGTTCCAAAAACATTAGTATTAATAGCTTCATATGGATTATCCTCCATAAGTGGGACATGCTTGTACGCTGCTGCGTGAAAAACATAGGTAGGTTTAAAATGTTTAAAAACACTCTCAAGCCTTGATGCATTACAAACATCTGCAATTACAATTTCTACATTGCTAATATTCGCTAATTCATTTTGGATTTCAT
>JAKMFK010000070.1 GCA_022425465.1 Bacteroidia bacterium
AGCCAGTATTGCCAACTACAGAGCCATGGTCTCTCATGGAAAAGTTACAACTTGAAAAGGAACTGGTTGGGATTTATATTTCTGGACATCCTTTGAATAATTACAAGTTTGAAATAGACCATTTTACTTCACATACAATACTTAATCTTGAAGAACAGAATCTGAAACTTGAAGGAGCAGAAATAAAGCTTGCTGGTCTTATCACATCGGTTAGAGATTCAGTGAGTAAAAACGGAAAACCATTTTGTATTTTTACACTTGAGGATTTTAGTGGTACTAGAGAATTTGCACTTTTTGGAGAAAAATACACCCAGTTTAAACCCTGGATTGAGCTCAATGCTCAAATATTCATAACAGCTAAAGGCGAAAAAAACTATCGCGACGCTGACAAACTAGACTTAAATTTACTAAAATTGACCTTCTTGGAAGATACAGTTGACCATCAATTAAAAAAAGTAACTCTTGAAATTGAAGCTCAAGATATCAATGAGACTTTCATGGAATCCATTTTTGATTTAATTGATGAACGAGGCAAAGTCAAGTTGGCCTTTAAGGTTAAAAATGGTGAAAAGAGTGTATTGGCTATATCCCAAAGATATAAAATTCAAATGGATGAAATTACCAAAAGAAAATTGAATTCTTTGGGTATGCATTTTCGATTTAATTAGCGTTCTAATTCTTATTATTTTAGTCTAATCCTCATTTTGTGTGTTAGGTTATTACAGTCCTGACTTGATTTTTTCCTTTTTTTTGGTTAAGTTTATGGCACCAAAACAATCTTAAAACTGAATAATATGGACACAGCGTTTAAAAAAATTTTGATAGCATTTGATGGAAGTGACTCTTCAAAATCGGCTCTTCAAAGTGCCTATGGAGTTGCTCAGAAATTTGATTCTGATATAACAGCTCTTGTTGTATCGGAAGATGACATAAACCTTGAGACAAGCAAATCATATTTGGAGGAATATTCACAAGACAAGCGGCTTAACATTGAAATCATTGAACGATCTGGGGCAGTGTATGATGAGGTTATCAAACTGGAACAAGAGCATAATTATAATCTTATACTCACTGGTACGCATGGGACTGGTGGTTGGAAGCCTTTGTGGATGGGAGGGAATGCATTTAAGGTAATAAGCAGTTCTACTTGTCCAGTTATTAGTGTGCCCGAAAAGTCATCTTCACCTGAATTAAATCATATTCTATTGCCTCTAGTAGATTCAAATACAACTCGCCAAAAAGTACCTTATTGTATTAAATTAGCAAAAGCTTTTGGTTCGACAGTTCATATTTTGGGAATATCTAAAAGTGATTCTTCAGAAACCCAAAAACATGTTCGTGCATATGTAAAACAAACGTTGAATTATCTTACTACAAGGGGAGTAAAATGCACTCATGAAGAAAAATATGGAGTCAACGTACCAGAAACATGTATTAGCTACGCTGAGGAAGTTAATGCTGGTTTAATGCTTATTATGACGGAAACGGAGAGTGCGGGTTTATTTATGGGAACCTATGCTCAGCAGTTAGTTAATAGTAGTACAATCCCCGTAATGAGTATTCACTCTAGGGATACTCGATTAGCAGGTGCTGCAGGTTATTAATTTATAAACCTTTATTTCGAATAATTTCTCCCGCAGCCGGTTGTGCAGTGGGCATAATTATTAATTCGTTAATGTTAACGTGTTTTGGTCGATTGATAGTAAACCAAATAGCATCCGCAATATCTTGAGCTACTAAATTTTCAAAACCAGCATATACTTTTTTGGCTTTTTTAGTGTTTCCATCCAGACGTACAATGGAAAATTCTGTTTCAACAGCTCCAGGGTTTATACTCGTAACTCGAATACCAAATTGTGCAAGCTCCGTTCGCATAGCTTTGTTTAGGGCATCAACCATGTGCTTTGTACCACAATAAACATTTCCATTTGGGTATACTTCTTTTCCAGCAATCGAACCAATATTAATGATATGACCTTGGGTTTTTTTAAGTATAGGAGTTATGTATTTTGTCATATGAAGTAGTCCTTTGATATTGGTGTCAATCATACGATTCCAATGATCAATACTTCCAGATTCAATGCTATTTAATCCTGCCGCTAATCCAGCATTATTAATTAAAACATCAATAGACAACCACTCTGAAGATAAATTAGCAATGTATTTCTCTACCTCCTCATGATTTCGAATATCAATATGCATGATTTTCGTTTGGATATCATATTGATTAGTGAGTTTTCTGCTTTGTTCTTCGAGACGATCATTTCGACGACCATTCAATATCAAATCATAGCCATTTTTGGCAAGTGTTTGGGCTGTTGCAGCACCTATTCCTGCCGTTGTTCCTGTGATTAGTGCTATGGGCATTATTTACCTTTTAACATATTAAGTATTGCTTCATCTGTCATTTCAAGCATTCCAGAATTTAGAATTTCCTCCACTTCCGGAGCTTTTTCATCATTGGGATATTCTTCTAAAAATTGGGTGTAATATTTCTTTGCTAGATTGGTGTCTTCAAGATATTCCCATGCAATGAACCCAGCCCGATAAATAAGGTTATTTCGATTTTCGAATTTGGGCCATTTTAAAACAGCATTATCTAGTGTTCTAACTGCATCACCAAACCGACCAACAGCAGTATATCCCATAGTTAGGTTTTCAAAATCCTTTGGTCTCAGAATTGTGGTAGCATCTGAAATTTTATTTTGGTACAATTTAATTATGTCTTGCCATTGGGCAGGTGTAGGTAGATTTTTATTCAAGATTTCATTAATTAAATCTTGAGACTGATTATATTGTTTTGTGCGACCATACATGATAGCCAAATTGATGGCTGCATTTCTATATCGATCGGAACTATCGTCACGATTAATGTACTCAGATAATAATTGAATAGATTCTGACGTGTCATTTTCATAGAAATAATATTGACCAGCTGCGTATAAAAAATTATTTGCTTTTGTGTCAGAATAAGCTAATCCATAGTTCTTGTGGAGTAGGGCTAATTCCTTGAGTCCTTCTTGAGTACCTGTTTTTTCAGATTTCTCAAATGCTTGAATTTCTGCTAATTGAGATTCTTGGTTTTGACTACACCCTAAAATGAGCAGGAGTAGTAAAATAAATGGTGTTTTTTTCATGTCCTAATATTGGTTGGTTCGCAAAAGTACTAATGTACATGCATTTAATGTTTGTATCCCTTTTTTTTGAGCCATTCGAACTAATTTTTCGTTTTCAGTTCCAGGATTAAAAATGATTCTTTTGGGGTTTAGATCTGTAATTTTTTGATTGTATTGCTCTTGCAATTTCGGATTTATGTATAATGTTATCGTGTCAAACAATTCTTTTTCTGGCCACTGGTTTTGAATTTCTAATGTTCCAATTGTTCCTTTTTTTATACCATACGGAATAACCTCATGATCATAATCTTGCAGCAATTGAGTGGCTTTAAAACCATAGCGGTCCATTTTTGGTGTTGCACCAACAACCAATGTTCTTTTACTCAGCTGCATAACCGAGATAGTTGAATGGAGTAATTTTGCTTATTTCCATTCTAACAGCATCTGAAACTGCTAATTTCTCTACAAATGCAGAAATACTCTGTTCGTTAATACCATTATGGGTTCTTGTTAGATCCTTTAATAGTTCATAGGCTCCTTCTACTTTTTCTCGTCTAAGGATAGTTTGAATTGCTTCTGCTACAACAGCCCAATTTTTATCTAAATCCGCATGGATAGCTTCGTTGTTTAAAATGAGTTTCCCCATACCTTTATTCAAACTTTTAAGAGCAATCAATGTATGCGATAAAGGAACTCCAATATTTCTTAATACTGTACTATCTGTTAAATCTCTTTGGAGTCTACTGATTGGAAGCTTATTACTTAAGTGATCGTATAACGCATTTGCAATCCCCATGTTCCCTTCTGCATTTTCAAAATCAATCGGATTTACTTTATGAGGCATGGCACTTGATCCTACCTCACCAGCAACAATTTTCTGTTTAAAGAAATCCATACTGATGTACTGCCAAATGTCTTTAGCAAAATCCATTAGGATAATATTGATACGTCTTAATGCATCGAATACAGCAGCTAATTGGTCGTAGTGATCAATTTGAGTAGTAGGATAACTTCTGACTAACCCTAAATCATTAACTAGCTGATCACCAAAATCGGGCCAGTTAACATCTGGGAAAGCCAGTCTGTGAGCATTGAATGCACCAGTTGCACCTCCAAATTTTGCACTGATTGGAGTATTTATGAGGGTTTCTAATTGTATTTGGATACGTTCTGCAAAAACAGCAAACTCTTTTCCCACTGTAGTAGGAGTAGCTGCCTGTCCATGAGTCCTACTTAATAAGGGAATGCTTTTCCATTCATCTGCAAAAGAGACTATTTTTTCCAAAACGTTTTTGATAGCAGGTATTATCACCTCATCGATACCTAGCTGCAAACTAAAAGGAACGGCAGTATTATTAATATCTTGGCTAGTCAACCCAAAGTGAATAAATTCACTGTAGGGTTCAATTGGTGTTCCTTTGAGTTTATTTTTAATAAAATACTCAACAGCTTTAACATCGTGATTAGTTGTTTTTTCAATCTCCTTAATTTCTTGAGCATCTTCTTCAGTAAAATTTTGATAGATGGCTCTCAAAAAAGTTTGATTTTCCTCAGATAATAAAGGGAAGGGCTTTAGTTCCAATTGAGATAATGAGATAAAATATTCAATTTCGATCCAAACGCGGTATTTGAATAAACCGTATTCGGAAAAATAAGGTGCCAATTCATTTACTTTATTGTGGTATCTCCCATCGATAGGACTGATTGCTGAAAGTGGTGAAAGCATGGTGCAAATCAACATCATTTTTTTCACTTTGGTGACATTTGAAGACGATATCCATGTATAATTTATGGAATAGCTACAGAAAAATTATAGTAGGATGAGTTATGGTTTGTTAATGAATTAAGGTTTCAATTATTAGTACCCATTTCTGATTAACTTTGCTCTCATGCGGAAATACAATCTTTTAAGCGCTTTTGTCCTATATACTTTTTTTGTAAAAGCTCAACTTACCCTGTCTTCATCTACTATTGAATTTGGGGATGTACTAACCACAGAAGAAAAGGAAATAGCTGTAGACATTACGAACAAGAATACCTATCCAGTTAAGGTGGAGAATGCGGTGTTACATTCAGCTGATTTTACGTGTTCTGTGGCAAACACTGAAATTGGGGTAGGAGGCACTGAAAAGGTTCGCGTTAAGTTTAAACCTAGACATAACATTTCCTATAATTCAGAATTGATTATCGTTTTGGATGATGGTGCAGAGTATCGAATAGATATTCAAGGAGATGGAAGGTATGAAGATACCTACTATTCGTCAACTTTTAACAAAAGTTACCAAGATTTAAAAGATGAGTTAAAGTCTATTCTGGCCAAAAACTATCGAAACTTAGGATACACCTATGCTCGAGACAACATGTACGGAGATATTGATAATCAAGACGGTAAAGTGACTTGTGTATATACAGGAAGAGAGTCTACTTTTAGTACACGAAGTGGTGCTAACGCAAATAGTATGAATTGTGAACATACATGGCCGCAAAGTTTCGGTAGTTCCAACGAGCCAGAGCGAGCAGACATTCATCACTTGTTTCCTACTGATGGAGGCACAAATAGTCGTAGAGGTAATAATCCATTTGGTGTTGTAACTAATCCAAGTTGGACTGGTGGTGGGAGTAAATTAGGCGGAGGTTTATTCGAACCTAGAGATGAACATAAAGGAGCTGTAGCCCGAGCTATGTTGTATTTTGCCATACGCTATCAAAATTATAATAATTTTCTTGATGCTCAAGAAGATATTCTGAAACAATGGCATACCACTTTCCAACCTAATGCTTGGGACATTCTTCGCAATGAAAAAATATTTGGATATCAAAAAAATCGAAACCCATTTGTTGATCACCCAGAGTTTATAGAACGTATGAATAAAATAGGTTCTAATGATCCAAAACCTGAAATTAGAACTATTGAAGTCTCTCAGCAACAAATCAATTATAGTTATGTATCACCATCAACAGAAAGAACGATTTACCTTGTCAATACAGGTAATATTCAAATTTCTGATATAACCGACATATTTACCAAAAGCAATAACGTTATCATCAAATCTGTGGAAAGTACTGCTAACCCAGGTGATGTTTCTGCTTTAGTAGTGACATTCAAATCGCTACCAGAGGGGACTTACGAGGATGAAATTTGGATAAATATTGACGCTCAGACAGGAAGTGTCATAAAAATTCCAGTGAGTTTTACCACGGGGCAGGCATCTGTAAATAACTTGAAACAAAAGCCAATGCGTGCAATGTATTCTAATCACAACCAAGCAATCCACTTACAAAATTTACCTAAGGATGCTTATGGTATTGAAATATGGAATTCAAATGGGCAAATGGTTTTAAACGATATATCACCAACGTTAAACGATATCCCTTTCAATAATTCTAATTCTGGTGTTTACTTCGTACTTATTAAAACTAGAGCAGGAGCAGTTGCTTCAAAAGTTTTGGTTTATTAAATTATAAAGTTTTATCACATGCGTTTTTTTAAAGTAGTATTTGCATCAGCTTTAGGATATATCCTAGCGATAGTTTTATTTATTTTCTCAATAATTTTTATTGGGATAGGAATTGCTTCCAAAGCAAAACCAGAGGTAAAAATTCCTTCTGATGGAGTACTTAATATGAAGCTGAACTATCCATTGGCAGACAAATCTGTTGATGACAGCCCAATTGTATTGTTATCAGCTCTGGATCCCAATGCAAATATTCCACTTGGGCTCAATAAAATACTTCGAGCTATAGATCAAGCTAAAGACGACGATAAGATCAAGGGAATTATTCTGGATTTGACTACATTTTCTTCAGGTTATGCAAAGATTAGTGAGATACGAAACAGATTAGAAGATTTCAAATCCTCTGGGAAATTTATTTACGCATATGCAGATTACTATTATTTTCCCACTTATTACATGGCATCAGTAGCCGATAGTGTTTTTATTAACCCAGAAGGCGAGATGTCTTTTACAGGCATGGTGGGTCAAGTTTCATTTTTTGCAGGTGCTTTAGAAAAAATGGGAATAGAAGTACAAGCCATAAGAGCAGGTAAGTTTAAAGGAGCCGTGGAATCATTTACCCGAAAAAATCTAAGTCCTGAAAATCGATTACAGATGGAGGCGTATATCAATTCAGTTTTTGGTGAAGTGCTTTCTAAAATAGCTGATTCGCGAGAAATAAGTGTTCAAAAATTAAAGACAGACGCAGATCAACTTCAAATGAGATCAGTTAACGATTTTATTAATGCTGGATATATTGATCAAGCATTGTATAGGGATCAGTTTTACAGTACAATGAAAAGAAGAATGGGCGTAGATGATAATAAAAAAGTGCCTCTTCTTTCTGAAAAAAAGTATGCTAAAAGCTTGAAATCGACCGGTAGTGGTCGCGATCGAATAGCAGTTGTATATGCAAGTGGAGATATTATTGGCGGTAAGGGTGATGGAACACAAATCGCTTCAGATGATATGGCCAAAACACTAAAGTCAGTTAGATTGGATGATAAGGTAAAAGCAGTAGTTTTTAGAATAGATAGCCGTGGAGGAAGTTCACTTGCTAGTGATATTATTTGGAGAGAAGCAAAACTCCTTGCAGAAGAAAAACCACTAATAGTGAGCATGAGTGATGTAGCTGCGAGTGGAGGATATTACATTGCTACTCCAGCTCGTAAAATTTTGGCCGAACCAACCACAATAACAGGTTCAATTGGGGTGTTTGGATTAATTCCTAATGCTGAAAAATTGTTGAATGATAAGATGGGGGTAACCTTTGAGTATATTGGTACGGGTAAAAATTCGGATATGGGGAGAATTGATCGACCGCTAACATCAAATCAGAAAGAATACATAGGATCAATTATTGATAAAATTTACGATACTTTTTTGACTCGTGTTGCAGATGGTAGAGAAATGACTAAAGAAGAAGTTCATGCAGTTGCTCAAGGTAGAGTTTGGACGGGTAAGATGGCCAAAGAAGTTGGCTTAGTAGATCAACTTGGTGGATTGGAAGATGCCATTGCTCTAGCTGCAGAAGAGGCTGGTTTGAAAGATTACCGTTTGAAGGAACTACCCAAATCAAAAGATCCAATTGTTGAAATGGTAGCCAAGTTTCAAGGGAATTCAAGTTTAGCTTCTCAGCTCCAAAAAATGGCTAACAACACAGGTTTCGAATCTTATATCCAACAGTTAAGTGATATTGAACGTTGGGGAACAAAACAAAGTGTACAAGCGATTATGCCTTATACAATTGAAATAAAAAATTACGCTTTAAGGTAGTATTATTTCTAGAACTTCAGCACTTTCAACGGTTTAAGTGACCATTAATTATTATCACTTTACTGCCAAATAATTAAAAAAATCTGCCATTTTTGCAGTTATCAATGGATTTACAACAAGTAAAACAACGATTTGGAATAATAGGGAACTCAGCAAAGCTTAATTATGCTTTGCAAACTGCTATGCGTGTAGCATCCACCGAGCTCACAGTATACATTCAAGGGGAGAGTGGTAGTGGTAAAGAGTCATTTTCTAAAATTATTCATCATTTAAGTCCACGAAAACATGGCCCTTTTATAGCAATTAACTGTGGAGCTTTACCGGAAGGTACGATTAACTCTGAATTATTTGGTCATGATAAAGGAGCTTTTACTGGTGCTGTAGATAATCGCAAGGGTTATTTCGAAAGTGCCAATGGGGGAACAATTTTCTTAGATGAAGTAGGTGAGCTTCCTTTAGAAACGCAAAGTAGATTGCTTCGTGTGCTCGAAAATGGAGAATTTATTCGAGTGGGAAGTAGTAAGGTTCAAAAGACCGATGTTCGAATTATTA
>JAKMFK010000085.1 GCA_022425465.1 Bacteroidia bacterium
TTTTACCTGATTATTTACATGCTAATGGTGCTAATGGAATTGTAGGCTCAGTTGATTTAGCTGCTATACAAGCTGCTTATGATGCAGATCCGTTAAATACATTCTTAATCAAAGCAAATAAAGAAGGATCAGGTACAAACTGGTATGACGCAATTACAAACACCGCTCCACTTCATCGTTTTTCGTTAGGTGCTAATGGAGGTAACGAAAGAGGACGTTATTATATAGGTATGGGATCTCAGTTTCAAGATGGTATTTTAATCAATAATATTTTGAGAAGACACACTTTACGAGCAAACTCTAAATACGATATAACAGATTTTTTAAGTGTTGGGGAAAATATTCAAGCAACTTATAGAGAAACCAAAACAACTGGTGGTGGAGGGTCTATTACTTCAGCTGATGATGAATCTGAAATATTAGCAGCATATCGTATGCCTTCAATTATTCCAGTTTATGATGAATTTGGAAGTTATGCAAGTACAAAAGCAGCAGGTTTTAATAACCCGCGAAATCCAGTTCGACGATTAACTGAAAATGGTAAAGACGATACATCTTATAGTTTAAGTGTTTTTGGAAATATTTATGCTGATCTTAAAATTATAGATGGATTGACCGTCCGCTCAAGTCTTGGTGGATCTGTTTCAAATTATTACTATCAAAATTATAATTATCCATATTTAGGAGATTCTGAAACTGAAGCAGCATATACTTTCTCAGAAGGTGCTGGAAAAAATATCTCATGGGTATTTGCTAATACAGTAACTTTTGATCAAAAATTTGGATTGCATGGTGTCAAAGTACTTGCCGGTGTTGAATCATTAAATACTGGTTTTGGAAGACAGATTAACGGAAACGGTATTAATCCTTTTTCACAAGATTTAAACTTTGTTAACATGTCTACAGTCGCTAATCCACAGGTAAATAGTGGATTATACAACGGAGTAAACTTCTTTTCAACTTTTGGGAAACTAGATTATAATTTTAATGAAAAGTATTATGTCTCAGGTACAATCCGTCGTGATGGTTCATCAAGATTTGGTATCAACAGTAGATATGGTGTTTTCCCAGCTTTTTCAGGTGCTTGGAGGGTTACCTCTGAATCATTCATGCAAGGTCTTACTTGGATTGATGATTTAAAAGTCCGAGGAGGATGGGGTGAAATGGGTAACTCTAATAATGTTGATCCAGCCAATCAGTATAGCCTATTTGCTTCAAACAGAGGTAGAACTTTTTATCCAATTAGTGGCCAAAATAACGGCGTAGACCAAGGTTTTGCTGTATCAAGAATTGGAAACCCAAATGCACAATGGGAAACGTCTGTAACAACCAATATTGGTTTTGATGTTACCTTATTCAACAATAAAGTTGACATAATATTAGATTGGTGGAAAAAAGACACAAGGGATCTATTATATCAAATCCCGTTAGCAGGTGTTACTGGAAATTATGCTAGTGCTCCAGCTGTCAATATAGCAAGCATGTTAAACCAAGGTTTAGATCTTTCTATATCAAACAGAGGTAGTCTTGGTGAAGGAATTGCTTATGAAGTTACTTTTAATAGCTCCTTCTTGAAAAACGAAATCGTTTCTTTAGCTGAAGGAATTGAATATTTTGATGGAGGAACTTATAGAGGTATTGCTCCTGTAAGAAATGCAGTAGGCCAATCTTTATCAACATTCTTTGGATATCAGGTTGAGGGATACTTCAACTCCCAAGCTGAGGCAGATGCCTCTGACCAACAAGGTGCTGGTCTTGGACGTTTCAAATATGCTGATGTTAACGGTGATGGTTCGATAACTCCAGATGATAGGACTTATATAGGAAGTCCTGTACCAGATTGGACAGGTGGTTTGAATTTAAATATTCAGTATCAAAATTTTTCTCTTAACACGTATTTTTACGCTTCCGTTGGTGCTGAAATCTTTAATCAGTCTAAATGGTTTACTGACTTTTTTGGAAGTTTTGAGGGATCAAATAAAGGTGTTAGAGCGCTTGAATCTTGGACTCCTGCTTTAGGAAATAATGCTGCTGCTCCAATTTGGGAAAGTGCTTCGAACCTAAGTACAAATGGAGTTGCAAATTCTTGGTATGTTGAACCGGGTGATTTCTTAAGATTACAAAGTCTTGCCCTCAGTTATGATTTTGAAGGAGCTGTGCTAGAAACTTTAGGACTAAGTGACTTATCAATAGGTATTTCTGGAAATAACATATTAACAATAACCAATTATTCCGGATTAGATCCAATGATTGGTGGAGCAGACACAAATTTTGGTATCGATGTAGGTAATTATCCTGTAACGCCAAGTTATTTGTTAAACATAAAAATAAATAAGTAAATAAAAATGATGAAAATGATGAAAATGACGAAAGTGGTATTTATGCTAGTAGCATTATCTACCTTAATTGTAAGCTGTGAAGAAGATTTCCTAGATGTCGGTGCTACCGGATCTTTAGGAGAGGCACAGTTAACCACTGCTAGTGGTATAGACGGAACCTTAATTGGTGCTTATTCAGCCTTAAATGGTGTTTTTGGTAATCGTTTTGAGGGACCAAGCCACTGGGTTACTGGTTCAATATCGGGGGGTGAAGCCAACAAAGGAACAGATCCTGGGGATTATAGTACTATAAATCCAATACAACGCTATGAAACTGATCCTACTTCTGGTGATTTGAATGCATTTTGGAGAGCTCGATATGAAGGTATTTCAAGAGCTAACAAAGTATTGCAATTAGTTGCTATGTCTGAAACTATTTCAGCGGCTGATGCCTCAAGAGTTCAAGGTGAGGCAAGACTTTTAAGAGGACATTTTTATTTTGACCTTAAAAAGCATTTCAATCGTGTTCCTTACATTGATGAGACTATTGAAGCTGCCGATATTTCTGCCGTACCAAATTCACCAGGCGTAAGCTGGGAAAATATTATGGCAGACTTCCAATTTGCGTTTGACAACTTGCCTGAAGTACAAGCTCAAGCAGGACGAGTAAATAAATGGGCAGCTGCAGCCTACATGGGAAAAGCAAAGTTATATGCTAAAGACTATGCCGTAGCTAAGCAGTGGTTCGATCAAGTTATTGCAAATGGAAAAAATCCTTCAGGAGAAAAATATGGTTTATTAGATAATTATCCAGATATTTTTAATGCAGAGTTTGATAATCATAAAGAAGCTGTTATGGATGTAGAGTCAGCAAACAATTCTGGTAG
>JAKMFK010000089.1 GCA_022425465.1 Bacteroidia bacterium
TAAGACTTAGATATAGTCTTGTTATGAATCCGACGCTCTAACCAGCTGAGCTACCTCGCCATTGAATGGGGTGCAAATATAATGCGCCTAATGAAATAGGAAGGTGAATTTTTGAATAATCTCAAAAAGCCTCTACCTGTCTTAAGTACAGCTCTGCCAGGCAGTAAATATTGGCGTAAATGAGTTTACGATGTTTAAAATATCTCCTTGGTTCAGTTACATGCTTATTATCAGCTTAGTGATAATGGGGTTTTTGGATTAGTAAGTCACTCCACAAAAAACCGAACTGATTTACAACCCGGGTAAGCTATTGCTACTTCGTTGTTTTTCTTCTAATTCGACTTAGGGTCTCTCGACTTAAACCAAGATAAGAAGCTATATCTGTGAGCGATACTCTTTGAAGAACTTCTGGAAAATCTCGAATTAACTTATCATACCGTTCTTCACTAGTCATGAACTGTAACCCATTCAATTTATATTCCAAAAACAAAATATGCTCTTTGAGTAGCTGTAACATCAAACTGCTGATAGAAGTAAATTGATTAGAGAGAGTCATTAAGTCACCCAACTTAATTTGAATTAATTCGGAGTCTTCTAATAATTCCACAGTTTCTTGGGAAATCAAGTCATCGAGGGAGCGTATCGTCGCAATACAATCGCTCTCAAAGGCAAACCATAGACAGATTTGTTTGGAATCCTTATAATTATAAGACTTAGCACTACCCGAAATCAAGAAGAAGACAAATTCATTCTTTTTCCCATGTTCAATGAGTATTTTCCCCTTTGGGTACTCTTTAATAATGGCAAACTCCATGAATACATCATAAGTTTCGTCGCTTAAGCCAGCTAAATATGACACAATCTTCCGACTATGTTCTTTTTTAATCATACAATGAATATAGTCATATGTTCAGTCTTCCATTGACGAGAGATTATTCGTTCATTAAAAGGTCATTAATAGCAAAATATCCAGATAAAATTGCTCCTGGAACTCCCATCTGACGGTGAGCATCATTTATCTCACCAGCAAAATACACTCTATTATCAAGTGGCTCATTTAATGCATTCAAATTAAAGTTCTTATTTAAGGCTGCATTCGTCCACGTGCCTAAAATATATTCTTCACTACCCCAGTCCCTTAGCCTGTATGCCCCCGTGAAAGTACTTGATGCAGTTCCATTGAAAATTTCATCTAGCTCAATCAAGGCGGCAGAAACTATTTCTTCATTCGTTTCAACGCCAAAATACTCCTCAGGTGAAGCACCTGTTGACAGTAAGGTTAGAATGTAATCTTCAGATAGTTTTTTAAATGCCATGTCATAGTAGCCATGATCTCCTATATCTGAATCGAAAGTTATTGCATCAGGGTAAAATTTCTCAGAAAACTTCATAGCAAGCTTAAATCCGGGAAGAAATTCAACTCGGTTTATGGCTCGTGTTTTTTTATTACTTAATTCGGGGTTAAATTTTATCACATTAGCCTTTAGAACGCCTATGGATACGGTGACCAGTACTTTATCTGCAACATGCTCTACACCATCTTTAGTCTTAAGAATTACTTTATTACTTGAATAGTCAATTTCTGAAACAGGAGTATTAAATCGTATTTTATGCTTTACATGGCGAGCGAAATTGTCGTCTACATAATCGAACCAGGTAGAGCTTTTAAATTTGTACTCGGGGAAAAAATTAAAAAACGCATCTAACTCCTCTTTTTCAGTTTGCACATAATCTATTCCGTCCCAACTAAAGACGCTATCAATACTATAGGGAAGTAGCTCTTCGCTCGTCCAATCACCGGGTAGGCCAATTAACTTATTTAATATCCCCGGTTGATTATGAATCCATTCTGCTCCCAAATCTATTGGAAAATCAGCTAGTAGGGTATCTTTTTGAAGTCTTCCGCCGTATCTATCTGTGGCTTCCAGAATTTCATAATTGATATTGTTTCTTTCTAGTATTCTTGCTGCCGCAAGACCTGATGCACCAGCACCTACTATTATTACTTTCCCTTCATAAAAGTAATTTTTGTCTAAGGCTATTGTTTCTGGAAAACGATCATATGCTCTTGAACCCCACTTGA
>JAKMFK010000017.1 GCA_022425465.1 Bacteroidia bacterium
AGATCAGATGTCAAAAGTGTTTCTAAACTCTATGAAAAAATAAATTTCATTTACTTTAATGCTGATCCAAGCACCATAAAGTTAAGTCCTATCGAAATTAACTTCGTCAGAAACTAATAGGAAAACCCTAGAACATGACAATAATTAATTGAGTTCAACTTTTGTAATTGATTATTGACTATCTCTGTCCACTTTTCAGTACCAAACGCATTAATATAACTAGTATCAACGCGCTGAATAGTTCTGCTGCATTCACCGTAGCTGCCTGGCTTCACGGGTAATTCATTCACACCACATTTTAAAAGAGTGTTGCCTATGACTTCTTTTGCAGAATCTTTGTAAATTACTGAAACGCCAGTGATACCTCTGCCAGTATTATTTTTTACTTGAAGAGTTAAAACATAATTTGCGACTGAGCCCCCATTTTCACTTGCAAATATCAAATCAACGCTGCAGCGCCAATCTTGGTCTGCTAGCAGGGGCTTTGCTCCCAATAAAGAGATTAACAGAAGACGAAAATATACTTGGGTTCGGCCACAAAAAATCCGGATAAACAAATTTAAAACATAATTCATTACTGCTTTTCCATCTCATTTATTTGTCGTTGTTCATCTAAATATGCAGAAAATAGAGCATTTTCAGAAATAACACCTACCACTATATTTTCCTTGGCATTTACTACTGGGATAGATTCACCCACGAAATTAGATGCGATCTTCATAGCATCACTCAGAGAGTCAGTATCAAAGATTCTGATGCATTCCCTATCAACATAAATGTCCAAGTCTTTAGTAGGATCTTTATTTAATATGGTGATCGCATCAATTTTTCCTACGAACTCATTGTCTTCTGAAATAACAATAAGTTCAGCACATTGATGCTTGGACATGGTTTCTTGTGCGGTCCTAACTGTATCTTTACAACTTACTGTCCCAAAATGTTTTTGGCAAAAATTTAATGCAAGCGTTTCACTTAGATATAAACCAATTCGGCCTTCAGAAATGTTAATATCGCGACTATCTAACTGAATATCAAAATATGATGCGCCAAAACGAATTTGAGTAAAGCTAACTGAAACCGCTATACTCACCAAGGCGGCAAGTCCGTATACATAAGAACCAGTTAATTCGATCACTATAATGATCATTGTTATGGGTGCACCTATAACAGAAGCAGCAACCGCCGCCATACCGCAAATCACAAGCGCATACTCAAAATTTAAAATTAAACCTGCATGCATTAAAAGCGAAGACACTATCGCACCAGCACTAGCTCCTATGAGAAGAGCCGGTGAAAATACACCACCAAAAAATCCAAAATTTAATGAAACTGAAGTGGCAAATATTTTGCCAACTAAAACTAAAATGAGCAAACCCAACCCATATTCCGTAGAAAATATCTTGAATACTGTTTGCGTCCCCAGTCCCATTACATCTGGAAGCATAGCACCAAGTACGCTTAGAGCCACAATACCAGCAAAAGTTTTATATAATGGCCGGACATTAATTTTCTGCGAAACTGACGAAAAGAAAAATAAATTCTTCATGTAGAAAATGGCAATAAGACCATAGATGGGCCCAGAAACTAGACTAATCGTAATCACATTAAGTAAATCAAAGTCATATTGTGGAAAATCAAAGACCATTGATTTTTCCCAGACATATTGAGTGATGGCATATGCGACACCCGAAGCCGTAGCAATCGCCAGAATAGATTTATGAGAGTAGTGTCTTAATACAACTTCATGTGCGAATATCACTCCTGCCAATGGAGCGCCAAAGCCGGCTGATATGGAAGCTGCCACTCCCGCACCAATGAACAAATCAGAGCTTAATTGCAGCCTCAAGTATCGCTTTAACAAAGCTCCAACAGTTGTTCCAAAATGTACCAATGGTCCATATTGACCGACACTGGCACCACCGCTCGCAGAAACAAAAGCTGCCAATGTACTCAACATTCCAGCTTTTACATTTGTGGAATCCGTTGATTTATGAGCAAAATAAATACTATCGGC
>JAKMFK010000163.1 GCA_022425465.1 Bacteroidia bacterium
CGATTTGCTATAGATTGAATAAACTGATGATCATGAGAAGTGAACATGGCTGTACCTTTATAATCTTTTAAACTATTGTTAAAAGCTGTAATCGATTCAAGATCCAAGTGGTTAAGAGGCTCATCCAACATTAAGAAATTTGGGTTGGATAACATAAGTTTCGAAATCATACATCGTACTTTTTCACCTCCACTTAATACATTACATTGTTTTAGAGCTTCTTCCCCACTAAACAACATTTTACCCAAAAATCCTCTAATGAATGTCTCATCTTTTTCTTCAGAATATTGACGTAACCAATCAACTAAACTCAATGATGATTTGAAATATTCATCATTATGGTTTGGTAAATAAGCATGATTTATGGTAATCCCCCACTCTATTTCACCACTATCTGGCTTAATTTCACCATTTAAAACCTGGTAGAATTTCGAAGTAATAATACTGTGTTTAGAGTAAAGAAAAACCTTATCTCCTTTAGTTAGATTAAACGAAATATTCTCAAAGTAAGGAGCTAATGTCAGGTTTTTGACGTTCAAAATCTGATCTCCAGCTTCTCTTTCCTGAACAAAAATTATAGCTGGATATTTTCTGCTAGAGGGTTTAATTTCCTCCAAGTTCAGATTATCCAACATTTTTTTACGTGATGTAGCTTGCTTAGACTTTTTAACATTTGCACTAAATCGAGCAATAAACTCCTGCAATTCCTTTTTTCGTTCTTCAGCTTTTTTGTTTTGATTTTGTTGCTGACGAAGTGCTAATTGAGAACTCTCATACCAAAATGTATAATTACCTCCAAATTGATTAATCTTATTGAAATCAATATCTACAATCTGAGTACATACCGAATCTAAAAAATGTCGATCGTGTGAAACAACAATCACTAAGTTTGGAAAATTAAGGATAAAATTCTCCAACCAAGATACAGTTTCAATATCTAAATCATTAGTGGGCTCATCCATTACAAGAATATCTGGACTACCAAATAATGTTTGAGCAATGAGAACTCGAACCTTTTCATTATTACTGAGATCTTTCATCAACATATGATGCTTCTCAGTTGGAATACCCAAACCACTCAAAAGTTCTCCAGCCTCACTTTCAGCCATCCAACCATTCATCTCAGCAAATTTTTCTTCTAATTCTGATGCTTTTATTCCATCTTCTTCAGAAAAATCTGGTTTAGCATAAAGTTCATCCTTTTCTAACATGATTGCATACATCTCTTTATGCCCCATCATTACCGTATGTAATACTGGATGTTCATCATAAGCAAAATGATCCTGACTTAAAACCGCCATTCGTTTCCCTTTCTCTATAGAAATGTGTCCAGAGGTTGACTCCATTTCACCAGTTAAGACTTTTAAAAAGGTTGATTTACCAGCACCATTGGCACCAATAATACCATAACAGTTATTGGTATTCAATTTTAAGTTAACCTCGTCAAATAAAACCCGCTTACCAAACCGTATAGATAAATCACTTGCTGCAATCATACTTCGTTAAAGTGTGCAATATTAAGGTTTTAGATTGTGAATATAAATATACATGCATCGTATAATTTTAGATATATTTGCATCATACAATTAAGGAACACATAAATGGCTGTATATTTTAATTTTCTAACGCTTTGGCCATAGCATTTCGTTCCTAAAATAAACTTTTATAACATAATGAACATTTTCGTAGCAAGTCTACCTTTTAGCGTGGACGACCAAGAATTAAGAGAACTTTTTGAGCCTTATGGTGAAGTATCATCTTGCAAGGTAATTTTTGACCGAGACAGAAACCGATCTAAAGGATTTGGGTTTGTAGAAATGGATGATGAAGCTGCTGCAAATACAGCTATAGCTGCACTCCATGAATCATCATATCAAGGAAGAGATATTGTTGTTAAGGTAGCTGAAGAGCGTCCTAAACGTAACAATCGATTTTAATTAATTAATATCAAAGTACAAAGAGCTCCTAGTCTATCTAGGGGCTTTTTTTATCACTTTTTTAAAATACCCTTCTAAATCATTTGTTATACTATCCCAACTGAAACGACTACGAGCAACTTGAAGCCCCTTTTCTCCAATTTCTCGTCTTTTGTCTACATCAGATAATAATTGATTAACCACTTTAGTAAATCCCTCAAAATTTTCAGCCATAATGACTCCCTCACCATTGGTAATTTGAAGACCTGCAAAACCAATATTAGTGCATACTACTGGCACTCCCATGGCCATAGCCTCTAGTACTTTGTTTTGAGTACCTGCACCAAATCGTAATGGAGCAATTAATAGAGTAGACGAACGATATAAATCTGAAATATCAGGTACAAATCCAGTTACCTTAATCGCTTTACTTTTTAATTTAAGAATATCATCAACAGGACGCTGACCAGCGACTACTAGCTTAACATTAGGATTTTGTTTATGAATACAAGGCCATAAATTTTTAACAAAAAATTTAACAGCATCTACATTTGGAGCATAATCCATGTTTCCAGTAAACAATAAGGTATCTTTAATCGAATAATCATGTCCATTTTTAATGTCAAATGTTTCTAAATCAACACCATTTAATAAAATGTCAATATTAGAGACCTGATGTAATTTCATTAGGTATTTTTGATCTTCTACAGAACATACTAAAACCTTATCATATACTTTCACGATTTGTTCTGCCTTTGCTAACCGTTTGATTTCAATTCTGTCAATTAAACGATTAATAAAAGGTCTTTGTGTCTCGCTACGTCTTTTAAAATAAAGTGAAAAAGCATCAGGTAAATCTAATATTTTAGGAATATTAATATCAAAAGTGTACTGACTCATTCTCAAATGTTGCGTATGCAATACGTCAATATTGTA
>JAKMFK010000069.1 GCA_022425465.1 Bacteroidia bacterium
TAGGGTGAAAATCAACATCAGTTGTTCTTCCATTGAATGGACTGCTCCACGTTTTTAAATTATCATTAGATACAAACAATCCTTTAGTAGAACATACAAATACTTGATTAGCTACGTTGGGATGGTAGGCTATTTCGTAGATGTGTTCATTATCACCCAAACCTCCCCATCCAAGATTGGTTGGTTTGAAGTCTGATATAGACCACGAGGTACCGCCATCGGTACTTCTATAAATACCATGTGTGTATCCTGCTCCTCCGTGTTCTACAGAAATTAAAATTTCATTAACATTATTTGGATTTACAGCCAAGGCTGGCACTCCAGAAGCAACTAAAAAGTCTGTGGTATTTTCCCAATTGGCACCACCATCATTTGTTCTCCAAAATCCTCCACTTCTACTACCAATGAACATGTGTTTGTCATTATTCGGATTAACCCAAAAAGTTTCAACACGACCTATGCCTGGTGAATAATGACTGGTAACATTGTTGGCATCCCATGGCCCAAGTTCTACCCATCCATTGGGGAAGGAGGTTTTGTGTTTTATATTAGTTTGACTTCTAATAAATTCGGAGTATGCATCTTGCGGCAGATAATGGTTCACATTAAAGCGATCACCTGACGGGAAATATTTACTTTCATTCTCTGACTTCCACCGCTCAAATTGTTTAAATCCTGAACCTTTACCCCTTCCATGTTCTTCAAAGTAATTATTTGCTGCATCAACAACTTCGTAGAAATTGTAGGAGTTATCGATCATCATGTCCTTGTAGTTAATCGATTGAGAAAAAACGATATTGTATGAACTGATGATCCCTGTAATCAATAAATATTTGATTTTTGAGAATGTAAGTTTACTTTGCATGAACAACAAATATATTACCTCAATCAAATATTGGCTGAAGTGCAGTTATTAATGTGATAGATTTTACCCTGTTGTGACCAAGCGTTAACGCTCTTCAGCAAAGTATTCGTAGAAATAAGGAATAGTTTCAATACCCTTATAAAAGTTGAATAGCCCATATTTTTCGTTGGGCGAATGAATGGCATCGCTATCTAAACCAAAGCCCAACAAGACTGTTTTTAGACCCAATATTTCTTCGAATAAGGCAACTATCGGAATACTCCCACCTCCTCGAGTTGGGACAGGTTTTTTACCAAAGGTTTTTTCCATCGCCCTGCTAGCTGCTTTGTATGCTGCACTATTAGTTGGAGTTACAGCTGCTTCACCGCCATGATGTGGTGTGACTTTAACTTTAACAGATTTAGGTGCGATTTTTTCAAAGTGGTCTTGAAATAGTTGCGTAATTTCTTGTGAGGTTTGACTGGGAACAAGTCTCATGCTAATTTTTGCATATGCTTTGCTAGGTAATACGGTTTTAGCACCTTCACCAATGTATCCTCCCCAAATACCATTGACATCTAAAGTAGGTCTAATTCCTGTTCTTTCAATGGTTGAATATCCAGATTCTCCCATGACATCATCAACCTCAAGTTCACTTTTAAATTCATCAAGGCTAAAAGGTGTTTTACTCATGGCTTCACGATCTTCATCACTTACAATATCTACTTTGTCATAAAACCCGGGAATTGTGATACGTCGATTCTCGTCATGTAAGCTGCTAATCATAGTACATAATACATTGATTGGATTGGCAACGGCACCACCATAGGTTCCACTGTGCAAATCAATCTTTGGTCCTGTTACTTCTACCTCAACATAGCTCAATCCCCGGAGACCAGTGTCGATACTTGGAATGTCATTAGCTATCATTCCTGTATCTGAAATGAGAACTACATCAGCAGCAAGTTTTTCTTTATTGTCTTTTACATAAATACCCAAATTAGTACTCCCAATTTCTTCTTCTCCTTCGATCATAAACTTAACATTACAATGGAGTGTATCGGTTTGAATCATGGTTTCAAAAGCTTTGAGGTGCATATAAAATTGTCCTTTATCGTCACAGGCACCACGAGCATAAATATTACCATCTTTTACGGTAGGTTCGAATGGTGGGGTGTGCCATAATTCATTGGGCACAGAAGGTTGTACATCATAGTGACCATATACCAAAATGGTAGGCTTAGTGGGGTCTGTGATTTTTTCACCATACACAATTGGGTTTCCGGCTGTAGGCTCTATTGAGACATTGTCAGCTCCAGCTTCCTTTAGTTTGTGGGCAGTATATTCTGCACATTTTAGTATATCATCAGCATATGCAGAGTCAGCACTTATGCTCGGTATTCTTAATAGGTCAAAGAGTTCGTCTAAAAATTTATCTTGGTTGTTTTCTATGTATTGTTCGCGTGTCATATCGTGGGCGAATTTAGAGATTTACATTTGCAATCAAAATAACAACTATATCGTTTAATATTTAATGATTAATCCGATTTACAGACATACTATTTTCTTTTTTATTTTTCTTATTTCTGGTTTTGTTCAAGCAGATGAACCAAATGCGTTTGCTATTCTTAAAAGGGTGGAGCAGAAACTGGTTTCTTCTACCATGTATGCAGAATTAGAAATCACTATTCAGCGTCCAAGATGGACTAAGAAAATGGCATTGCACACGTGGTCAAAGGGAAAAAATTTTGCAGCGGCATATATTTCTAGCCCTGAGAAAGACAAAGGAACTATCTACATGAAAAATGGCAATAATGTGTACAACTACTTACCCAAAATCCGTAAAACCATCAAGCTACCTTCCACCATGCTCAATCAAAGTTGGATGGGTACGGATTTGAGTGCGGATGATTTAGTGAAATTAACAAAACTAGCCAAGGATTATCATGCAAAAGTAATAGGTAGTCAAATGGTTTCTGGGAGAGCATGTCATGTCGTTGAATTGTTACCCAAACCCGAAGCTGATGTTTTATGGGGAAAACTAGTTTTGTACATAGATAAGGTTGAATATATTCAATTAAAAACGGTGTTTTATGATGAAGATTTATCTGCAGTTAATACACTTATTGGAAGTCAATTAAAAATGTTTGATGGGAGAAAATTAGCGTCTAAATTGGTAATGA
>JAKMFK010000189.1 GCA_022425465.1 Bacteroidia bacterium
TTTTCGGGTCATTCAACCCCATACATTTCGGGCATTTAATCATTGGTCAATACATGTTAGATCAAGCTAAGCTCGATGAAATTTGGTATGTTGTGTCCCCTCAAAATCCTTTGAAGAAAGGAAAAGATATCATAGAAGCATCTCACCGACTAAACATGGTAAAACTTGCCATTAAAGGAAACGATAAGTTTAAAGCTTGTGATGTTGAATTTGACATGCCTACGCCTTCATACTCCTATTTCACTTTAAAAAAATTAAAAGAGCAAAACCCAACTAAGGAGTTCCAACTTATTCTAGGTACTGACAATCTTCAACATCTTGAAAAATGGAAGGACCACGAAAATATTCTTATGAACTACGATATTCTATCTTACTATAGAGACGGGTTCCCCGGTGGCGAATTTGCAAAGAATCAAAAAGTTCGGGTGATGAAAGGTCCTATGCTCAATATCTCTGCTAGCTATATCCGAGGACTTGTACGCATGGGTAGAAGTATCAAATATCTTGTGCCAGATGAAGTCATGAAATACATGATGACCAAAGTAAAATAATTAGAGCTTTATTTGGCTTCGATTTCAGATTCTGTTTCTTTTTTTGCCTTTTTCTTTTTCGGTTTTTGCTCCGCTTTCTTTTTATTCTTGTCGGCTGCTTTGTCTGCAGCACTCTGACCAAATACTTTTTCTAAGTCTTCTTTGAATATAACCTCTTTTTCAAGCAACTGATCGGCAAGTAAAAGAAGCTTATCTTTATTATCTTTCAGAATTTTGATGGCACGTTTATACTGTTGATCTGTGAGCTTTTTGATTTCTTCATCCATTAAAGCTGCTTGTTTTTCACTAAACGGCTTGCTAAAGCTATTATCCATATTGTAATAGGAAACATTACCCACTTTTTCGTTCAATCCATAAATCGAAACCATAGCCATGGCCTGTTTAGTTACTTTTTCTAAATCACTAAGTGCACCCGTCGATATTTTATTAAAAACAACCTTTTCAGCAGCTCTACCACCCAAAGTAGCACACATTTCATCGAGCATCTGTTCTGTGCGTGTAATTTGTCTTTCTTCTGGAAGATACCATGCTGCTCCAAGACTTCTACCTCGAGGAACAATGGTAACTTTCACCAAAGGATTAGCAAATTCACACAACCAACTCACTGTAGCATGACCTGCCTCGTGAACAGCAACTGCTCTTTTTTCATCAGGAGTAATAATCTTGTTTTTCTTTTCAAGTCCCCCAACAATTCGGTCAACAGCATCCAAAAAATCTTGCTTTTGTACGAGTTTTTTATTGCTTCTTGCTGCAATAAGTGCTGCTTCATTACACATATTGGCAATATCTGCACCACTAAATCCAGGTGTCTGCCTCGCTAGAAAGTCAACATCTAATTTTTTCTCCACTTTTATTGGTTTTAGATGAACATCAAATATTTCTTTTCGCTCATTTAAATCCGGCATATCTGCGTAGATCTGGCGATCAAATCTTCCAGCTCTTAGCAATGCGGAGTCCAAGATATCTACTCGGTTGGTTGCAGCCAACATAATAACACCCGTATCGGTGCCAAAACCATCCATCTCAGTTAGGAGTTGATTGAGGGTATTTTCACGTTCATCGTTACCACCCTGCATCGCATTTTTTCCTCTGGCTCTACCGATGGCATCAATCTCGTCAATGAAGATAATACATGGTGCTTTTTCTTTAGCTTGCTTAAATAAATCTCTTACCCTACTTGCTCCTACACCCACGAACATTTCTACAAAATCAGAACCCGATAGCGAGAAGAACGGTACATCTGCTTCACCAGCAACTGCTTTTGCCAATAAGGTCTTCCCTGTACCTGGAGGGCCTACAAGCAGTGCTCCTTTTGGAATCTTACCCCCCAATTCTGAGTATTTTTTTGGGTTTTTGAGGAAATCTACGATTTCCATTACTTCCTCTTTTGCCCCTTCTAAACCTGCTACATCCTTGAATGTAACATTCACTTTAGTATCCTTGTCAAAGAGTTGGGCTTTTGATTTTCCAATGCTAAATATCTGACCCCCTCCTGGTCCGGCACCGCCACCCATTCTTCGCATGATGAACATCCATATCAATCCAAACACGACAATGTACAACACAATGGATACCAAAGGATTATCCCAAAAATTCTCTTTAACCTCTGGATTAATAACTAACTTTTCTGAAGAAGATAAGTCTTTTTGTGCCTCCTTTACCTGATTGTTGAAATACTCATAATCTCCAATATCTGATAAAAAATAGGTATACGAATTTGACCCGGAGAAAGCACTTTCGGGAACATCTTTTTTATACTCTTCCGATTTTTTGGCTTTATCTGTTAAATATATTTCAGCACGACTTCTATTGATTACACTAATTTTTTTGACATCTCCATTCTCAACCATCGACAATACACGATCTACAGTGACTTGTTTTCCTCCAGACGGATTCATAAAAGTCATAATCAAGAAAACAACTGCTAATATGGCATATATCCAGACATAATTAAATTTTGGTTTCCCTCCTTTATTTTTATTCATATCAAACGGATTTTGTCTATTGCCTTGGTTTTGGGGCTTTCCCGTCTTTTTGTTTTGTTCTGACATTAATTTAGATGTTCTGTTTAATATATAGTTTAACAAGCATTATGCCATTCCGTTTTGGGGATTATGAAGTCTATTCTTCTAAGCCATACCCTATTCCCAACAATGATAATTTAGGCAATGTTATGCTAAAATAGTTTTAAGTTTGTGATTTAAAATTAAGAATACACATGTACGACTCATTACAAGCTAAGTTAACTCAAGAAATATCAGAAATTAAAGAAGCAGGGCTTTTTAAAAATGAACGCATCATTACAACACCTCAAGGGGCAAATATCGCGACTCATAAAGGAGGTGAAGTTATTAATTTTTGTGCCAATAATTACTTAGGCCTAAGTTCCCATCCAAAAGTAATTCAAGCAGCAAAGGATGCGATTGATTCTCATGGTTATGGAATGTCGTCCGTTCGATTTATCTGTGGGACACAAGATATTCATAAAGAATTAGAACAGAAAATATCAGAATACTTAGGCACAGAAGATACCATTTTATATGCCGCCGCTTTTGATGCGAATGGTGGTGTTTTCGAACCCCTTTTTGACAATCAAGATGCTATTATATCTGATGCTCTAAATCATGCAAGTATTATTGACGGAGTGCGACTCTGCAAAGCTCATCGATACCGATATGAGCACAATAACATGGACGATCTTGAACGTTGTCTCCAAGAAAGTCAAGAACATCGAAATCGAATCATTGTTACCGATGGTTCTTTTTCTATGGATGGGACTATTGCACAGCTAGATAAGATTGTGGACTTGGCCAATAAGTATAATACCGTTGTCATGATTGATGAATGTCACAGCTCAGGATTCTTGGGTAAAACAGGAAGAGGCACCCACGAACACTGTGGAGTAATGGGTCAAATTGAAATCATCACGGGTACTTTGGGTAAAGCCTTAGGTGGTGCAAGTGGTGGGTTTACTTCTGGTAAAAAAGAAATCATTGAAATGCTTCGACAAAAATCACGGCCTTACTTATTTTCAAACACACTTACTCCCAGTATTGTTGGAGCCAGTATAGCGGTATTGGATATGCTTAGTGAAACCACTGAGCTGAGGGATAAACTTGAGTACAATACGCAATACTTTAGGACCAAGATGACCGAGGCTGGATTTGATATCACACCTGGAGTGCATCCTATTGTCCCTATCATGCTCTATGATGCAGTAACTGCCCAAGAAATGGCTAATAAACTATTGGATGAAGGAATCTACGTAATTGGCTTTTACTTCCCTGTAGTGCCCAAAGGAAAAGCCAGAATACGGGTGCAACTATCTGCAGCACATGAGCAACATCATTTAGAAAAAGCTATAAATGCATTTATCAAAGTGGGCAAAGAGATGAAGGTGATTGATTGAAACTAAACTAAAATCATTTTCTACCTCACTTTCTCCGCCAATACATAGTCAGCAAATCCGTACCAATCCCAATATACTCCTCCTCTTACATAGCCCTTGGTTAGTAATTGAAGTGGGATTTTAATAGGCATTAAGGCAATATTCACCCAGCTTCTATTTTTGCCCGCAGCTTTCACCACGAAATTTTCTTTCATAAAGATGTTGGCCACTTCTTTGATGGAATAGATTCTCACATGGGTGTCATCGTCAAAGAAATTAAGCGTTTCTCTTTTGCTAGGAAATGAGGCACTCGCTTCACATGGAAATTCGATGTAAAACAACCCTCCCTTTTTTAATTTTTTAAATAATAATGGTAGCACTTGATCCCCGTTGTGAAGATGCTCAATAACATGACTCATGATGATGACATCATAAGAATCATCTGGGATTTTTTCAAAGTTCAACTCGGTTAAATCCATCTGAATAAAATCATCCATAGCTTGGATGTCTTCAGCTGTATTGTCATAATTCACATCCCTATCTACACCCGAATAATGACAATTGGGCAACCACTTTTTGGTAATCGAACTAGAGTGACTACCAGACCCTATATCTAATATTCGAAAGTCCGAGCGATTAGAATGCTTTTGTATAGTCTTTATCCGAAAAGGTTTTAGTTTGACACTCATAATTTAGAAACCAAGCTCGGTATCTCCACACATATTCTCTGGACGAACCCATTGGTCG
>JAKMFK010000201.1 GCA_022425465.1 Bacteroidia bacterium
TTGAATTTTTTCTGCAGAGCTAGACTGAAATTCGGCTAAATCAATTGGATTGTACTCTATTAAATTAACCTTACATTTAATTTGACGGGCAAAAGCAATGAGTTCTTCTGCTTCCAAAGGGTCGTCATTAATATCATTAATAACGCAGTATTCTAAAGTAACTCTTGTGTTCGTTTTGTCATAAAAGTAATTTATTGCATCAATTAAATCTTCTAGTGAATTGCTATCATTAATTGGCATAATAGCACTTCTTTTTTCGTTATTAGCAGCATGAAGAGACAATGCTAAATTAAATCTAACTTCATCGTCACCTAGTTTTTTTATCATTTTAGCAATACCCGCTGTTGATAATGTGATTCGTTGTGGTGACATTCCTAGTCCGTCAGGAGAAGTGATTTTTTCAATTCCACCTATAACATTTGCGTAGTTTAGTAAGGGCTCGCCCATTCCCATTAAGACAATGTTGCTTAATTTAATGTTGTATTCTCGTTCGGCTTCTTTTCTCAACACAGCAACTTGATCATAAATTTCGTCAATTCTAAGGTTTCGTTCTCTTTTCATGAACCCAGTTGCACAGAAAGTACAACTTAGGCTACAACCTACCTGAGAGGAGATACAAGCTGTAACACGATTAGATGTTGGTATCAATACACCTTCAATTAAAAATCCGTCATTCAGTTTAAACGCATATTTGATGGTTCCATCTGAGCTTTTCTGAGAGTGGGATATGTTCAAAGTATAGAAGGTATATCTTTCATTGAGCTTTTGTCTGAACTCTTTGGAGAGGTTAGTCATTTCATCAAAAGAACGAGCACTTTTCTGCCACAACCATTCCCATAATTGATTGGCTCTGAATTTTTTAACGTTAAGCTCTTCACAAGCTTGAATTAATTCCGTTTTAGAAAGTGATCGAATGTCTATCACGAGCTAAAATTTGTGAATGGTTTAATAGGAGATATCATGGATAGTTAAAGATTTTTCATTGGCTTTTTCACATCTTCCAATGACTTTGGCTTCAACATTAAATTGGTTCGAAATTGTAATAAGTTCTTGGGCAATTTCTTCATCACAATAGATTTCAAGACGATGTCCCATATTGAACACCTCAAACATTTCTTTCATGGATGTTTCCGTAGTTGATTGAATCATTTGAAATAGCGGAGGTACTGGCAACAACTCGTCTTTGATAATGTGCAGGGGCTTATCCAAAAACTTCATAACCTTGGTTTGGGCACCACCTGTACAGTGAATTATTCCATGAATCGCTTTTTTCAATTCATTGTTTTTGAATATTTGGTTCAGTATTGGAGCATAAGTTCGTGTAGGAGAAAGCAGTGCTTGTCCAATATTTACTTCGGTACCATTAAGATTATCTGTTAATGAAAAAATACCAGAATAGATATACTCTTCATTTGTATTCACATCAAACGATTCAGGGTATTTTGAGTAATAATCATGTTTAAGTAGATCGTGCCTTCCTGAAGTAAGGCCATTAGATCCCATCCCTGCATTGTATGTTTTTTCATAGGTGGCTTGGCCATAAGATGAAAATCCAACGATTACATCAGACGGTTTAATATCTACTTCCATGATGGATGATCGAAGAGACCTGCATGCAACAGTGCTATCAATAATGATCGTTTTAACTAAATCGCCAACATCTGCAGTTTCACCACCTGTAAATTTAATATCTGTGCCAAATGAACGCATTGTTTCAATGCATTCTTCAAATCCATCGATAATTTCTTTAATCACCTCGCCAGGAATGAGGTGCTTGTTTCTACCAATCGTATTAGAAAGTAAGAACGGGCCAATTGCACCAGTACAAATAATGTCGTCAAGATTCATGACTAATGCGTCTTGAGCAATGCCTCTCCAAACACTGATATCTCCAGTTTCTTTCCAGTATAAATAAGCTAATGATGATTTAGTACCAGCTCCATCAGCATGCATAATATTACAAAAGGATTCATCATTGCCGATATAGTCCTCTACAATTTTACAGAAAGCGTTGGGGAATATACCCTTGTCAACGTTGGAGATAGCACGGTGTACATCCTCTTTTTGAGCGGAGACACCCCTCATTTCATATCTACTCACCAGATTCTAAATTAATTTATTCTTCTGTGTCTTTTAGCAACCAAAGTTTGTTGTCTTTGATTTCAAAATCAACATATTCTCTGTCAAACAAGTTATATCCTAAGACTGGTTTTTTGGTGTTTGTCATTTTGCACTTGACTTTGGTGTATACCTTGTCATTAATTTTAAGTTCTTTGAGTGTGAATGATGTGCCATATATTTTGGTTCCATCAGACAACTTGATTTTTGTACCGGAGTCTCTAAAATCTTCAGGACTTAGTTGACCAGCTTTGATAAGCTGTTCAACTAAGATTTGCGACATGAGTGTTCTTCTATCTTCTCCAGTGTATTGGAACTTAATTTTCTTTCTTCCAACATACCCATAAACACTGTATTCTCCTTCTGTTTTAGTAGGGGTTAATGGCAAGAAATCGTACTTAGCCAAGAATTCTTCCTCGGCTTGTCTTACAAGGGTTAAGCTATCTTCAATTGCTTTAGCACGCATAAAGCTATCAATATCTCCTCTTGTTTTTTCAAGAAATTCCCTTTGCTTTTCGAGGAGATAAGGGCTGTAAATAGATCCCTTTCCATTAAGTGCTTCATCATTTCTTTGAGAGTAATCTACTCCTATAGACTGAATATCAAAGTTACAGTTTACTACTTTCACAGTAGTTCTTCTATTCTTTTGATGTTCTTCCTCTGTACAATTACTCGTAACAGGTCCTTCACATGGACAGTCAGTTACTAGTTGTGATTCACCGTATCCTCTTGCATCAAGTCTGAATGGGTTGATACCACCTTTTTCAATAAGGTATGATATCGCTGAGTCTGCTCTTCTTTGCGATAAATCTCGGTTATATTCAAAGGATGCTCTACAATCCGTGTGTGAACCTAATTCAACTGCCATTTTAGGGTATTTTTTCAATGTTTTGATTAAATCATCTAATATGGGTTTTGCATCAGCTCTTATAAATGCTTTTGCTAAATCATAGTATATAGGTAGAACGAAAACATCATTACATGTATTTTTCAAACAAAAATCCTTAACATATTGGCAATCAAGTGAGCTTTCTACTCCAACAGTACTGACGTATTGCGGTTTAGCATCGTAATAGTATGCTTGTCTTTTAGAAACAGCTATGGTATATTCTTTATTGATACCAATTTTAGTATCATAATAACCACGCTCATCGGTTCTTAATCGTATGATTGATGAGTCAACATTATTGCTAATTTCGACCAAAGCATTTCCGATAGCTGTTCCACTATCACAATCCGTAACTTGACCTTTAAGTGTACATATAATAGGCTCCATTGTGAACTCAAAAATGTCATCTTGGCTTTTAGTACGGTTTGAGGTGAAGAAGCCAGCTTCTTTTGTTTCATTAAGAATGATACCAAAATCGTCTCCAGAGGAGTTTACAGGGCTTTTCATGTTTGTAGGAACTGCCCAATCTGTTGGACCTTCATCTGTTTTTACTGTGTAGAAAATGTCTAGTCCTCCAAGCCCAGGATGTCCTTCAGATGCAAAATAAAGCGATCCATCTTGGTGAGCGTATGGGAACATTTCATTGTATTCAGTATTTACATTAGGTCCAAGGTTTATGGGTTCACTCCATGTTCTTCCTCGTCTTACAAATGTGACCATCCAAATATCTTTGGTTTTTTCTAAACCTACTGTATCTCCATATCCACCTGGTCGATCTGAAGCGAAATACATCACTTTATCTTTTTTGGCTAGAACGGGATGTCCATAATTCCATTTGTTGTTTTCTTCTCCAGAACAAAAACTCAAGGGTTCAGGATTCATCTGCCATCCTTTTCCTGATTTTCGTGCTTCATATATTTTACATTTAGGCTCTTTACCAGATACCCCGTTACATTGTGTAAAATACATTTTTGACATTCGACTATTGAAGGTAACTGTCCCATCATTGAATTTAGTGTTAAGACCTTCAACTAGTTCTGCCTCGCTCCATTTTTCAGACTTACCACGACTTTTCCCTTTTTTAACTTGCCAAACATCGGAATGTGATCTTAAGGTCCTATTGTATGGACTTTTAGAGACTCCACCTTCCCTGTCGGAGGTGAACATGATTGACTTCTTTTTTCGATCTGCCCAAACTGGAGAGAAATCGTCTGAAGCACGGTCATTTGCAGGCTTGAAAGGGGTAATGGTATATCTTGTTTTTTCTTCTTTCCATTTGAGAGCGGCTTCACATCCCTTAATCATCGCCTCAACTCGCTCGTCAGAAGGCATTTCTTTTTGATATGCTTTGAAGCTCTCTATGGCATTTTCGTACTCATTGAGTTGCTTGTACATTTGAGCTACCCTGTATGTTACAGCAGGATCTTTAGCACCATACTTTTTCGCTTTCACATACAGTTTGAGTGCTTTTTTTGGTTGATGATTGTATCGGTAACTTTCCGCACCACGGTATGCTGCAGTTTGACGAACATCTTTGGTTAACTTGGTGTTACTTGCTAGTTGATCGTACATATCAGCTGAGATAGCATAGTTTTTAAGTTGCATTGCTTCATCAGCTTTTTTCATAGTTACTGTTTTGCAACTGGCAAGAAAGAAGATTAATCCAAGAGGGAATATAATCTTAATGGAATTCAATAATGGGTTATTCATATTGTGATAAGAACGTCAAAAATCAAAAAATCTACGCCCAAAAACAAATAAAAACATAGATATAATTCTAATTCACATTCTCCTAGGTTTGTAAGAGGGTATAAATTAGACTTGGTTTAATTAAATTATCTCAAGAAAAGCAACTCCCTATACTTTGGTAGTTGCCAGATTTTATCATCTACCAATTGCTCAAGTTTGTCCATATGATAGCGTATATCATCAAAGGATTCTTTGACATCAAAATGGTAAGATATGGCTTGTTTTTCACTGTCTTCCATGATGTTTGCTTTTTTCCTTGCTTCCACCATTTTATCTGTTTTAATTTTAACCATATCAATGTGGTTGGCAATAGTTTCAACGAGTTCTTTCTGAGCTTTACCAACTTTAATTCCAGCTTCTTTTAATGTTCGGATATTAGTGGCAACTATAGTAAGATATTCTATTGCTGGAGGCAAGACATAAGAGTAGGCTATTTCGCCAAGAACTCTACCTTCAATTTGGATTTTTTTCATGTAATCTTCCAGCATTATTTCATATCTCGCATGAAGTTCTTCCTTCGTGAAAATACCATTTTTCACAAAGGTATCCATGGCTTGTTGACTAACGTAAGCTTTTAGAGATTCGGGTGTATTTTTGATATTGCTAAGGCCTCTTTTTTTAGCTTCTTTAGCCCATTCATCACTGTAGTTATTTCCTTCAAAAAGGATATTTTGTGCATTTGTTAAAACTTTTTTTAGTTCTAGCACAATTGCCTTTTTTAGATCTTTACCACTTGCTACGGCTGCATCTACATCAGCTTTAAACTGGATCAGTTGACTAGCAACAGCTGTATTAAGTGCTGTCATTGGTTGTGCTGAATTTGTAGAAGATCCAACAGCTCTCAATTCAAATTTATTTCCTGTGAAAGCAAATGGAGACGTTCTATTTCTATCGGTATTGTCTCTAAATATTTCGGGGATTTTATCAATATTAATTGATTTCTTTTCACCCTTATTATTAGCTGTAGAATCCTCAAGAAAAGCATTTAATACTTGAGTAAGCTTTGAACCAATAAAAGCAGAAATAATTGCTGGCGGGGCCTCATTTGCTCCTAGTCTATGGTCGTTAGACGCTGATGCGATACTGGCTCTAATGATGTCTGAATTATCATGCACAGCTTTAATTGTATTTATGAAGATAGTCAAGAAAAGCAAATTGGAATTTGGATCAGAACCTGGAGAGAGAAGGTTTACTCCTGTGTTGGTGATTAATGACCAATTGTTGTGTTTCCCAGATCCATTGATTCCTGCAAATGGTTTTTCATGAAGTAAGACTCTAAAGTGGTGTCGTTTTGCAACTTCATCCATTAAATCCATAAGTAATTGATTGTGGTCTACTGCAAGATTCACATCTTCAAACATGGGTGCACACTCATATTGTCCTGGAGCTACTTCATTGTGTCTTGTTTTTAATGGGATACCAATTTTTGCGGCTTCTACCTCTAAATCATACATGTAATTAAAAACTCTATCTGGAATAGAACCAAAGTAATGATCATCCATTTGTTGTCCTTTTGCTGGAGCATGACCTACAAGAGTACGACCACACATAACTAAATCTGGTCTAGCCTGGTACATGGCCTCATCCACTAAAAAATATTCTTGCTCAATACCAAGAGAAGCAGTGCAAGATGAAACTTTTTTAAGAAAATATTTACATATATCAGTTGCGGCTTTATCAACCAGATTAAGGGACTTTAATAATGGAGCCTTGTAATCTAATGCTTCACCATTGTATGATACAAAAACAGTTGGGATGCAGAGAGTTTTTCCTGCAGTATTTTCATAGATAAATGCTGGCGAGGAAGGATCCCAAGCAGTATACCCTCTTGCTTCAAACGTATTTCTTAATCCTCCGCTTGGTAAGCTTGATGCATCTGGTTCTTGTTGAACTAAGGCACCTGCAGTAAATTTTTCAACGGCTTTGCCATTTTCTGGTTCAAAAAAAGAATCGTGTTTTTCGGCAGTTGAGCCTGTTAGAGGCTGAAACCAGTGTGTATAGTGTGTTGCACCTTTACTTAACGCCCATCGCTTCATTCCTGAAGCTACGTGTTCTGCCATTTTTCTATTAATGGTTTTACCGCTTTTAATGGAGTTACTCACCGAATCATATGCTTCTTTGCTTAGAAAGTCTCGCATTGCAGAATCGTCAAATACATTACTATTGAAAAGATCTGTAAATGAAATTGACTTATTTTCAGTGACATAGTTTTTTCTTGTAGAAAGTGTTTTTAGTGACTCAAACCTCATTTTTATTTATTTTATGATGCAAAAGTATTTTTTTGCCACAAAAACAGAAAAAAGAAGATCTTTTTGTTAATAAATTTATAAAAACTTAAACTAACCTGCTTTTAGCTTCTCTGCATTTTCTGCCAATTTCAATGATTCAATGATCTCTCCAATATCTCCATTCATTATACCATTGAGGTTGTAGAGGGTAAGATTTATCCGATGATCTGTTACCCTACCTTGAGGATAGTTGTAGGTACGAATTTTTGCACTTCGATCACCTGTTGAAACCATTGTTTTTCTTTGAGCGGCTATATCACCATTTCGTTTAACAAGTTCTAAATCATAGAGCTTTGCTCGAAGCATGTCCATGGCAATTTCTCGATTGGCAAGTTGAGACCTAGCTTGAGAGCAGACTACTACAATACCTGATGGTTTGTGTGTTAATTGAACTTTGGTTTCAACTTTATTTACATTTTGACCACCTGCACCACCAGAACGAGATGTTTGAAGCGATATGTCTGCAGGATTAATCTTTAAGTCAATTTCTTCAACTTCAGGTAAGACAGCTATAGTGGCAGCAGAAGTATGAACCCTACCTTGTGTTTCTGTTTCAGGGACACGTTGTACGCGATGAACACCAGCCTCAAATTTTAGTGTTCCGAAAATTTCATTTCCTTCCACCTTTAAAATAATTTCTTTATACCCTCCGGATGTTCCTTCAGTAGCTTCGATAGTTTCATATTTCCAGCCTTGTGTATCAAAAAATCGAGTATACATTCGAAATAAATCTCCAGCAAAAATGCTAGCTTCATCTCCACCTGTACCTGCTCGGATTTCTACCATTGCGTTTTTATCATCTTCAGGATCTTTAGGCACCAATAGCATTTTTATCTCCTCCTCTAGTGGTCCTTGCTTGGCTGTTAATTCTTCAAGTTCATCCCGAGCCATTTCTTTCATTTCTGGGTCATCGCTATCTTCAATGATTTCTCGAGCTTCTGACAGATTCCCAATTAAATTTTTGTATTCAAAGTAACGCTCAACAATGAGTTTAAGATCACTATACTCCTTATTTAGTTTGGTAAATTGCTTTATATCTGATACTACTTCTGGACTACTGAGTAGTAACTCCACCTCTTTAAATCTTGCATGTATCCCTTCTAATGTTTCAAGCATGAATGGCAAATGTATTTATTATGAATGGGCTAATCAACTGAAACTAGTTACTGCAGCTTAATTGCAAGTATTTTATTCTCAAAATAGGAATATACAGTATTGTCATGCATAGCCAATTTTGCTTTTTTAGGCATTTTAATGTTTGTGTTTGTCGGAATTTTAAGAAGTTTATTGTAGCGAATCAGAGAACCATTTTGATTAACGTAAAATAGGTTGCTATTGCCAGAGACCGATGAAAAATGGTCTAAAGGGTAAATTTTATCAATGGTTGCGTAAATGTCAAATGCAACTATTCCAATTGTGGAATCTGCAACATAAACTTGTCCGTTAAGCTCCCATATTTTTGAAGGATTGGTTAGTTCTTGATAAATTGAATTTAGAAAGTTTGATTCCATCAGTTTTTTGCCTGACTTACTTATTTTGAGGACTTTGTTTTCGGACATATCCACAAGCCAAATTTGATTGTCGTATGATCTTGATATACAGGCAGTATTATTCAATTGAAAATTATTTAGTCGAACTTCACCTCTTATGTTGAGCATATTGTCAAAAAATACAATAATGTTTTGGTCTTTGTAATAGACATAAATCTCGAACGGGTTGGAACAATCAATACTGGTGATATTTCCGTACGATTTATTGTTTACGTTAGTGATCAATTTATGATCAGAGCTGTATTTGTAAAGTGTGTGAGCATCATCAGATAAATACTTATTCCCTTTTGCATCTATGCTCATGCAGGTAATATTTTTTATATTCCTTAATACTAGGGTGTCTTGACTATTGGCAAGGAGTGCTCCAAATAGGTTAAGGGTTAAAAGTATGTAACTCAACTTCATGATTTTCAAATGTAGCATAAGTAAAATGTGTTACCCAGTCTCCTAGGTTAATCATTTTAGTAGAATCATTTATAGTATGATTTAAAGGCTTGTGTCTATGACCAAAAATGAAGAAATCAATGGGATTTGATTTTGAGTATTCAGTAGCAAATTGAATTTGATATTCTTTCTCAAGAGGTATCTCGACCTGATCTAAATGGCTGTTCTTTTTTCTACTTTTACTACTGAAGTAATTTGCAAATCCAACACCAAAGTTTGGATGTAAGCGATGAAAAAGCCAAATAGCTATTTTGCTTCTAAAAATTTTACGAAGGAACTTATAACTTCTTTCACCTTTCCATAAAGCGTCTCCATGGTGTATATAGAAATTTTTGCCATGAATTTCACCTGTCCATTCTTCATCAATTACATGTAAGCCTATCTCTTTTTCAAGGTAATCAAATGTCCACATATCGTGATTCCCTTTAAAAAAGTAAATAGGTATTCCAGAATCAGACATAGTGGCAAGTTTGCCTAATAATCGATTGAAGTACTTAGGGACTGTAGTTTTATATTCAAACCAAAAATCAAAGATGTCTCCTAACAAAAAAAGTGACTCACAATCAGATTCAATAGATTCTAACCATTGAATAATTTTTTTTTCTCTGACTAAAGATGATGAATAATCTGGTGTACCCAGGTGAAAGTCAGAGGCGAAGTATGTCTTTCCCATTATCAATGCAAAAATAGCTATTAATGAGCTTCTAACCAGTTGTTTCCATTTCCAGCCTCTGCAACAACAGGTACTTTAAGTGGCATGGCAATTTCCATCTCATGTTTAATGATTGTCTGAATATTATCAAGTTCCTTTTTTGGGACATCAAATAATAGTTCATCATGAACTTGTAGTATCATTTTAGCTCCAGTTTGCATAGTTGTTAATCGGCGATGTATATTTATCATAGCTAATTTTATCATATCTGCAGCACTTCCTTGAATTGGGGCATTAATTGCATTTCGTTCTGCAAATCCAACTACAGTCTTGTTATTTGAGTTAATGTCGGGGATAAACCGTTTTCTTCCCATAATGGTCTTTACATATCCGTTTTCTCTGCAGAAATTAATGGTGTCTTCCATGTACTTTTTCACTCCGCTAAATTGTTCAAAATAGGCATCTATCAACTCTCTTGATTCTGTTCGAGATATTTTTAAATTTTGAGCTAAACCAAAGGCACCTTGACCGTAGATAAGTCCAAAATTGACACTTTTGGCTTTATAACGTTGATCCTTAGTAACGTCCTCCAATGAAACACCAAAAACTTTCGAAGCTGTTGCTGTATGAATATCCATGTTATTGTTAAAGGCTTCAATCATTCCTTTATCTTCTGCAATGGAGGCAACAATTCTTAATTCAATTTGAGAATAGTCAACTGCAAGTAATGTATGATTTTCATCACGAGGCACAAAAGCTTTTCGAATCTCTTTTCCTAAATCTGTTCGAATAGGAATGTTTTGTAGGTTGGGGTTAGTACTACTTAATCGACCGGTAGCTGCAACAGCTTGAGAAAAGTGGGTGTGAACTCTTCCAGTTTTTGGATGAATCAGTTTAGGCAATGCGTCTACATATGTTGATCGTAACTTATTAATTTTTCGATAATTTAAAATATCACTTACGACTTGGTTCTCGGCTGAGAGTTTTTCTAAGGTAGCCTCATCTGTCTTATATTGACCTGTCTTTGTTTTTTTAGCTTTGGCGTCAATCTTTAAATGGTCAAATAAGACCTCTCCTAGTTGCTTTGGACTAGCTATATTGAAAGTCATGCCAGACATTTCATAGATGGATTTTTCAATTTCATTTGACATACGTTCCAGTTCAATCGAATAGTCCTTTAAGAATTTGTCATCTACCCTTATTCCCTCTATTTCAACATCAGAAAGTACTGGTACTAGTGGCATTTCTAAACGAATCATCAAATGTGCCAGTTGCTTATCCATCAGTTCTTTGTAAATTTTTTGTTTCAACTGAAAAGTAATATCAGCATCTTCACATGCATATTCTTTTGCTTTTTCTATTGGGACATCTGAAAAAGACAACTGATTTTTACCTTTTTTCCCAATTAAACTTGTAATAGAGATAGGCTTATAGTTGAGGTATTTTTCGGCTAAAATATCCATACTATGACGGCCATCTGGATTGACAAGATAGTGAGCAAGCATGGTGTCAAATTGTGGGCCAGCTATTTTAATTCCATATTTCAGCAATACTTTTAAGTCATATTTTAAGTTTTGTGCAACTTTCTCAATTTTATCACTACTGAAAATAGGATTAAATTCGTTGAGTATTTTTTTTGTCTCCTCAAAATCGTCAGGCATATTTACATAGAAAGCTTTGCCTTTTTCGAACGAGAAAGAAACTCCCAGAATTCTTGCATCCAATTCATTAAGGGAAGTTGTCTCTGTGTCAAAACAAAATGAGTTTATTTTTTCTAATTCAGAAATCAATATTTTTCTTTTTTCTTGACTATCAAATAGTTGATAGTTGTGGTCAGTTGTTTCTAAAGTGTTAAATTCAGGGTTTTGAGTAGTACTTTTTGGTATACTTTGACTAGAACTAGAGAATAAATCCCCTTGGACAGTTTTTATTTCACTCATCGTTTCACTAAAAACTCGTTTTGTCAATGTTCGGAACTCTAATTCTGTAAATAGCTTACTGATTTCTTCTTTATTGGGTTCAGTTCTTAATAGCTCTGGTTCGTCGAAATTTACAGGGACATCTGTGATAATTTTTGCTAGATGCTTAGAGAGAAATGCTTGATCTTTATTGTTTTCTATCTTTTCTCTTAACTTCCCCTTAATCTTATCTGTATTGTTATAGAGATTTTCCATTGACCCATATTCAAGAAGTAATTTAGATGCTGTTTTTGCACCTACACCCGGAATACCCGGTATATTGTCGACTGCATCACCCATCATTCCAAGGTAGTCAATGATTTGTTTTGTGTCATTTAGTCCAAACTTCTTACATACCTCCTCAGGTCCCATAATTTCAGGAGCATTCCCACCTCGAGCAGGTTTAAATATATGTATCTTGTCGGTGACTGCTTGTCCAAAATCTTTATCAGGTGTCATCATGTATGTGATAAATCCTTCTTTTTCTGCTTTTGTAGCTAGTGTCACGATGACATCATCAGCTTCATACCCTTCTTTTTCAATAATGGGAATATTAAAAGCTTCAATTATTTTACGGATAAATGGTTCAGATCTTTTGATGTCCTCTGGGGTTTCATCTCTATTTGCTTTGTAAAGTGGGTATTCTTTTTTTCTTATATTTTCAGATTTATGATCAAAACATACTGCAATATGAGAGGGTTCGTGTTTTTCTAGTACTTCCAAGAGTGTGGTAGTAAAGCCAAATATTGCATTCGTGTTAAGTCCATACGATGTTATTCGTGGATTTTTAATAAAGGCGTAGTATGCTCTAAATATTAACGCATAGGCATCTAAGAGAAATAATTTTTTATTAGCTGACATATAAAGTTGCTCAAAAGTAAATCAATTTTGAATTATACATTGTGCTTTAACACTCAATCAAATTTTTACCTTTGTTGTTTTAAAATCGTAAATGGACTTTTCACCAAATTACAACTTAGTTGAGGAATTAAAATGGCGTGGGTTATTTCACCAGGCAGTTCCGGGCACTGAAAATCTTTTATTAGAAGAGATGACAACTGGATATATAGGTTTCGATCCAACAGCAGATTCTCTGCATATTGGTAATCTGGTGCCAATAATTTTATTGGTTCACCTTCAAAGAGCTGGGCACAAACCAATTGCATTGGTTGGAGGTGCAACAGGAATGGTAGGTGACCCATCAGGCAAAAAGTCCGAGCGTCAACTATTAGATTTAAGAATAATCAGCCATAATCTAGAGAGTCAAAAAAAGCAATTAGAACAATTTTTAGATTTTGATTGTGGCATAAATAGTGCCGAGGTGGTTAATAATTATGATTGGTTTAAAGATGTTTCATTTTTAGATTTCATTAGAGATGTGGGTAAGCATATCTCGATTAATTATATGATGGCTAAAGATTCAGTTAAGAATCGTTTGGAAGAGGGTATGAGTTTTACAGAGTTTAGTTATCAACTGGTTCAGGGGTACGATTTCTATCATCTCTGGAAAGAAAAAAATGTAAAGCTTCAGATGGGGGGTAGCGATCAGTGGGGAAACATTGTGACTGGTACGGAGCTTATACGAAGGAAAGGAAATGGTAAAGGGTTTTCGCTTACTGCACCACTAATAACCAAATCAGATGGTAGCAAATTTGGAAAAAGTGAAGGCGGAAACGTTTGGCTAGATGCACAAAAAACAAGTCCTTATCAATTTTACCAATTTTGGATGAATACCTCAGATGAAGATGCTGAGCGATATATCAAGATTTTTACCCTTCATACAAAAGAGCATATTGATAATCTAATTCAAGAGCACAGAAATGCTCCACACATGCGACTACTTCAAAAAGATCTATCAGCATATATTACGAAATGGGTGCACGGAGAATCTGGATATAAAACAGCTCTCACAGCTACTGATATTCTATTTGGTAAGGCTACATCTGAAAGTTTGCGTAATTTAAGTGAGGATGACTTTTTTTCTATATTTGATGGTGTAAAAAAACATAAAGTGTCTGACATACAGGGAGTTAATATTGTAGAAATTTGTGCTGATTCAGGATTTTTATCAAGTAAAAGTGAAGCAAAACGTGCTTTAAAAGAGAATTCAGTTTCTGTTAATAGTGAGAAAGTAACAGAAGATTTTAATTTTTCTGATTCGGATCTGATAAACGATAAGTACATACTTCTACAACGTGGTAAAAAGAACAAGTTTATTCTAATCAAGAAGTAATTATGATATCGATTGATCCAAAGGAAATACCCGTACCTAAACTTCATCGTTATCTTTTGGAAAGTATTGGGCCCCGTCCAATAGCTTTTGCCAGTACAATAGATAGAAAGGGCAATAAGAACTTAGCCCCATTTAGTTTTTTTAATGTGTTCAGTGCTAATCCGCCAGTATTGATTTTCTCACCTGCTAGAAGTGGAAGGACAAATGAAAATAAAGACACTTATCTAAACATCAAAGAAGTACCAGAAGTTGTAATTAACGTAGTTACTCATGCTATGGTGAATCAAATGAGTTTGGCAAGTTCACCATACGACAAACACGTTGACGAGTTTGTCAAAGCAGGTTTTACTCCAGTAGAATCTGAAACTGTTCAACCTTTCAGAGTTTCAGAATCGCCAGTCCAATTTGAATGTAAGGTGACAGAAGTCAAAGAGTTGGGGTCAGAAGGCGGAGCTGGAAATTTAATTTTTTGTGAAGTTACTCGGTTTCATATTAACAAATCAGTTGTAGACGAGGAGGGATTAATCGATCAATTAAAAATAGACTTGGTAAGTAGAATGGGAGGAAACTGGTATGTAAGATCAGATAAGAACTCCATGTTTGAACTTGATAAACCAATTTCTACAATTGGAATTGGTGTTGATGCTTTACCCGATTATATTCGATTAAGTAGTGATTTAACAGGAAATGATTTAGGCAAACTTGGGGGTATGAAAAACATACCAAGTTCTAAAGAAATAGTGGATATGTTATCTAGTTATTCTGGAGATTTTACGATTGATAATGTTAGGAATCTATTAGACTCGAATAATCTAACTTTAGCTTATGCCATACTCTATCAATTAAATCAATGAATATTCAAAAATTATTTTTTAAGATACTTGTTTCTCTGACATATTTGGTTAGAGTTTGGGGGTTATTTCTACCAATTTCAATTGCTATTATATTTATGAAGGAAGAGGGGTGGAGATATGGATTTACATTTATTCAGAGCAATTTTAATGTAGCACTATTCATTTCTTTTGCTTTTGGATTTTTGATATCGCTTTACCACACCTTAAGTTTCGAAGAAGCAGAAGGTGCTCCTGATCAAAATTACCTAAAATCTCATCAAGAAGTACATGTAAAGAGTGATTATACTATAGATGAATTGGAAAATTGGTTGGATAATCATAAAAAGTTTAAAAATATTGAATCAAATGAGACTCAAATTTTGGCCTTAAAAAAAGTTCATTTTTTGAAAGCGGATAAGGTCGAAATTTCTATGAAAAGTGGAATTTTTACCATTAAAAGTTCACCTCATTTTAGATGGTGGTTTATTGATTTTGCTAGAAATTATAAGACTGTAAAAAGCATTGCAACTGAAATAAAGAAAAAGGTATGAGGGTTTGCATTTTGTCAGGTTCCGCTAGAAAAAACAACAATACACTTCGTGTATCTAAAGCACTTTCAAATCAGTTTAGTGATTCTGTAATTGTTGATTTTCAAGAATATGATCTACCCAATTTTAATCAAAGAGGTATATCTAAGAATAATCAATCAGTATTTCAAGCCAAGTTGATTGATTCGATTGAAAAATCAGATTTGTTGTTTGTAGTTACACCTGAATACAACTGGTTTCCAACAGCCGAGATTATAAATACAATCCATCAATTAGCTCAAGAGGATTACATCCATATTTTTAATCATAAAGTAATTGCGACAGTTGGGGTTAGTGCAGGGAAAGGTGGACGAATGCCAGCAGTTCAATTAGTCACAGTACTCAATAAAATTATTGGATTTTTTAAACTGGATAGTATGACTTCATCAAGCTCTTTTGAAGTTCAAGAAGTCACAAAATGCATAGATAGTGACGGAGTTTTGTTGGGCAATGAGCCCTTCAATAAAGGTTTTTTATCATTTGTGAGTTATTCACTAAAAGTTGCTAAAAGATGGCACTTTAATAAATGAAAATTTCTACATTGCGGTAGCTTAATAACTATAATTCATATGAAAATAATTTTACCTCTCATTGGATTTATCTTTTCAATTCAGGCCTATGCACAAAATACGAGTTTTGTGAGATTAATGCTAAATGATTCGTCCGATCACGCTCAGTCTGCATTTCAGTTGTCATCAGGGGATTACTTTATGCTTTATAATACCAATAGTTCAGGTCAAGGTAGTAAGGATTTTGGCGTAAGTCGAACAGATGGATTAGGGAATGTTAAATGGTCATACACTTACGGTAAATCTAATCTTGATAGTGCAACAGGAATGAATCCGACAAGTGATGGTGGAGCTATAATTTGTGGTTACACCGAGGGGAGTTCAAATGAAAAGGATGGGTTCGTATCTAAAGTTAGTTCCAATGGTACGTTGCTATGGTCGAGGATTTTCAAAACAGATAGTTCTGAACAGCTTTTTGATGTGATTCAATCGATATCTGGTGATTATTATGCTTGTGGTTATGTAAAAACAGATTCTTTGGACGATAACATACTTATATGTAAA
>JAKMFK010000206.1 GCA_022425465.1 Bacteroidia bacterium
ACCCCTAAATTGAAGGCATATTCTCCCGTAAAATAAAAACCGCCCCATTGTGGGTCACGCACCGGATTTCCAGCATATGAAACAGCTACTTGTATCGTATCTCCACTTTGAACTTGGTCCAAATCAAAACGCAAATCAGGACTAGTATAAGTGAATGATGTCGATTTCCCATTCACTGAAACAGCAGAAACAGGCAAGTCCAATAAATCCAATCGCATTTGAGAGGCATCCGTTTTTAATCGAACTTTTAGCGTTGTCTGTGCCTCAATTTTCTTATTGGTTTTATAATTCAAAAATGATGCATCAATCGTATAATGCAGTACGTCGAAAGTGTCTGTCCGTGAATCGATGGAATTTTGAGTATAATATTCTTGATTCATCTTTATGTGACGACAAAATTTTTGTGCATAACAAAAATTGGTAATCGCAACTAAAAATAACATTACTGTGATCCACTTTTTAGACATTTCCTTTAACATTGTACGAAGATAAACCTATTATGAAAAATACGATAAAATATGCAAGTGTCACCTTGCTAATCTTCCTTTGTTACTCATTGCAGGGTCAAACCTATTCCAATCATAGAGCTGTTCAAGCCTCTGCCAATTGGAATGAGTCTGACTTATCTGTTACCCTACGTTGGAAGTGGGAAAGCAATGCTCAATCGTATGCCATTTACAAACGAGTTTATGGGGCTGAATCTTGGGGAAATGCTATTGCTAACTTGGCAGCTACAGATAGCTTTTACAATGATAAAGATGTGGACGCTTCATTCATTTATGAATATTCCATAGAAAAAACAACAACCATTACCGATCCATTTAATCGACCAAATAAGCTAAAAGGATATGGTTACATCACTACTGCTCATCAAAAGCCAGCGGTCCACTCCAGAGGAGTAATTGGCTTATTGATTATGGATTACATCCAAGGTAGTCTATCGTCAGAAGTTGCACTATTGGTTCAAGACTTAATTGCTGACGGTTGGGAGGTTTTTAAAGAGGCGATCTCATCTTCTGCAGGAGTGCCAGAGGTCAGTTCAATAATCAAGGAGTACTACAACAAAGAAGGTTGTAATGCCATATACCTGTTGGGAAATGTCCCCGTTCCTTATTCAGGTTTATACTGTGAAGATATCGTTTATCAATCTCCACCTGATGGTCACAAAAGTGCACCAAATTCTCATTGTGGGGCATGGTCTTCAGATGTTTATTATGGCGTGATTGATGGGGCATGGACCGATGAAGATTCTACAACGTTGGGTAGTCGTGAACAAAATAAAAATCGAATTGGTGATGGAAAATTTGATAACAGTCTAATTCCTGGTAAGGTTGTCATTGGGGTTGGTCGAGTAGATTTTAGCAATCTTCCTGCACTTACCAAGTCTGAGATAGAGCTCACACGTCAATACCTAAACAAAGTACACGCATACAAACTAGGTCAGGCAAATATAATCAACCAAGGAATTGTAGAAGATAATTTTGCTACATTAGCTGAAGGATTTGGTGCAGGGGCTATTCGAGATTTTTCTGCTATTTGCGGAAAGGATGGAATCATCTTCGACGATGTATTTACACAAACAAAAGATCGCAATTATGCCCTATCATACACCTGTGGTGCTGGTTGGTATTATTCATGCAATGGCTTTGGTGCAACTATTAATTTCAATACAAAAAATGCAGCTGCATTTAACCACCTGTTTGGAAGCTATTTTGGAGACTTTGACAGTGAAAACAACTTATTAAGAGGTTCACTTGCCTCATCTAAACTAGGTTTTGTATCCATGTGGTCTGGACGACCAAAGTGGTTGACACATTCTCTTGCTTTGGGGGACACCTACAGTGAAGTAACCAAACTATCACAAAATTCAACTAATTATGATGCTGGCTACTATCAAAATGGCACACATATGGCCTTGATGGGTGATCCATCGTTGAGACATCACATGATTTTACCTCCAACTAATGCAGTTTTAGAAACGAATACGGACAGAAATCAAGTGACAATTAAATGGTCTGCCAGCACAGAGCCTGATGTAATTGGCTATCATGTGTATAGAAGTCAAAAGTATACTGGCGAATTTGGAGAGCCCATTAATTCGCAGTTGATAGAGGGAACTAGTTTCACTGATTTACAACCTTTTGGAGGCACCAACCACTACCTTGTTAAGGCTGTTAAAATTACTGAAACAGGAAGTGGTAGCTACACCAACATGAGTCTTGGGATTTCGGATTCTATCACCAACATTAAAGAAACCAGTTCAAGTACAAAACTCATTACAAAATCAGAAATAAAAGTATATCCTACCCTTGTCCATAATCAGATTTTTATCCAAAAGAAAGATGCTCAACAAACTTCATATATCATCCAAAATAGTTTGGGAATGACAGTATGTAAAGGAACTATTTTTTCGCAAAAAGAATCGATTGATATACAATCTCTAGAATCAGGAGTATATTACCTGTTAATGAATGGATATAGTCAAAAGTTTATCAAATATGAACGATAAAGAATCGTCATTTGCTAATTTGATACAACCTCTAAATTAACTATGAGTATCAGATTATCATTACGATCATATGATGTGTCATAAATCACATTCCTAAAATAAAAAAGTTTTGAAGTAAATGGTGTAACCACTACTTTTGAAAAAGTCGAACTATCCAAAGAACGAGGCATCGTGTAGGATTAAATCAATCACATACATTAAAACAGTTAATAAATGTTCAGGATTCCCCCATTAGTTGTGCTTCTCAATTTATGTTTTGTCTCATTTGCTCAAACTCAAATCGTCAAACTGAATATTGGTGATCAATCTAGACCTCAAGATGAGATCTACTTAGAACTTGTATCTAGGTTTCAACATAATAACTCAAGACCTAATCATTCAAACGACAAATATGATAGAAGTATTTACTCGCCCAAATCCGTCAAATTTTCGGCCGATGGTAAAAAGTTTTACATACAATCATTAGAAGGATATAACACATCGGTATATCGAAGTGATTCATTAAAACGAATAAAAGTGATTCGACATTCATTTGGACAAGAACACAATCGACTTTTTAAAAATAATGAAAACACCATTTTTGGATATAAATACTATGGAGCACCTCAAAATAAAAATTATTTCAAGGGAAAGCCTGTTGAAAGTTGTTTATCGCACAATGGGAAATACTTGTGGGTTAGCTATTACAGGCGGAACTATGATAAAAATGCTGTTTCACCCTCAGCAGTGGCCATTATAGATACAGAGTATGATTCAATTGTAAGAGTTATGCCTACTGGTCCGCTACCTAAAATGTTAGCCGCATCCCATAACAATAAGTTTCTGGCAGTAACCCATTGGGGAGATAACACAGTTGGTATTATCGACATTTCTTCTGATGATGTAATGGACTTCAAATACATAGCTCATAGTGTAATTGATTTTCAATCAAAAAACAATTTTAACGAACCAGTTAATCGAGATCAAAACTGTAGCAATTGCCTAAGAGGCACTTTATTTACGCCTGACAATAAATATCTACTAATTGGTAAAATGGGTGGAAATGGTATTGCTGTTGTATCAGTTGGTGATTTTAAATATCAAGGTACTATTGTCGGCATCAAAAGAAATGTAAGGCATTTAATTCAAGATGATAACATATTATATATTAGTACCAACAAAACAGGTTATGTACAAAAAACCGATTTAAATATCATGTTGGACAGCTTTAATAGATCACCTTCTAAAGTTAATTTTTTATATAAAAATTGGACAAGTAGCTATGTTGGAACTGGTGTAAGGACTATAGCTAAAACAAACTATAAAAATTATGTTTTTGCTGCAGTTAATAATTCAAGTGAGCTTGTCATTTTGGATGCAAAATCATTATCAATTATTGGAAAAATGAAGGCAGATTCTTATCCTGTAGGAATGGCTATTTCACCTGATGATAAATATTTAATCGTAACCTCACAAGGTAGAAGATCAGCAGGGGGTAACTCTGTCATGGTATTTGAAATAAAAGAAAATACCAAATAAAATTACTCTATTAAAATCATGCTTAATACTATATAACAAGTGTTTCATTTAATTAACTTGTATTTTTGGAGCTTGAAATTTTTTGGATTAGCCATACTATTATTTTTATCAAACCTATGTTTATCTCAAACTAAGTTAAATGACTTATTCCCCAATATTGACTTTTTAAAATCTAAGAAAAATCAAATTGAAAAACTAAATTTTAAAATAGATAGCTTAAATGAAGTACATCTTAAAGAAAGAGAATTCAACACCAAAACAATTCAAATTACAAAAACAAATATTGACAAATTAGAAGCTGAAATAGCAACAACAAAACAGTCATTAGTTCTATGCCAAGTTAATCTTGACAGTCTAAATGAAAAAATTCAAATTTTGTCTAACACAGACTATAAGAAGCGGCATAACATTGAAGGTAAACACACCCCTATTCCACAGAAGACGTGGATCGATTTACCAGTATTCAGCGAAAACTGGTCATCTACAAATTTATTTCCATATGTCTATTCTGAAAACAACAAAATACCTAATTTACTTGATATAAATCTTTTTGAGAAAGATACAGGTTTTTGTATCCCATACAAGGGATATGTTAGTTCTGGATTTGGGATGAGAAGAGGAAGAATGCATAAGGGGCTAGATATTCGTTTAAATAGACATGATACCATTAGAGCATGTATGTCTGGTATTGTAAGGTTTGCTGATTATAATAACGGAGGGTTCGGAAAATTAATAATTATAAGGCACCTCAATGGACTTGAAACATACTATGCACATCTACATAAAATGGTTGTAAAACCTAATGATATAGTGAAAGCTGGTGACTTTATAGGTACCGGAGGAAATACTGGAGCTAAACGAACAGGCCCACACCTTCATTTTGAATGTAGATGGAAAGACTATCCATTAGATCCTAAACTGTTTATTGATTATGATAATTTTACACTAAAAAGTGACAACTTAATTATTTCACCTGAAGTGTTAAGAACAAAACCATTCCGATAAAAATCAATTGACGTGTCATCTTTGGAATGAGGATTATACTTCTTATCGATGAATGGACGTAGTCAAAAGCTCATCAATTATTAAAAAAATCGTCATTGGCCAATTGAAAGTAAGCTTTCTCAAAAGGGAGAGTGCAAGAATCCGTTAGGTATTTCTTATGATTTAGGTCATAATATTGAATGCAATCTGGTTTAACCGAGACTATTCCATTGTGGTAAGAATAAAATGCGTAATTGCTTGGTTGTAAAACAGATTGCTGAGAAAATACGGTTGGCTTATTCAAATAACTTGCCAATGTAGATGGTAAATCGGACTGACTTACAATTTCATGAATGACTGAATCTTGACTTACAACCCCTCCAGTGAAGATAAGGGGTATTTTAAAATTAGTCTCGCTATATATCGGTGCATTATCAGGACGAATAACACCGTGGTCTGCTGTAATAATAATCAATGTATTAGACCACTTATCACTTTCTTTAATTTGATTAATTAATAATCCTAGACAACTGTCGGTGTATGCAATACTATTTAGATACGGATCCTCCTTTTTGTGATAATTCGGTACATCAAATGGCTCATGGCTACTCAATGAAAATAACATTGAAAACTGAGGCATTTTTCTGGATATAAAATCATCTGCAAAAGTTTGAAAAACATCTTCATCATGAACTCCCCAAACATTTTTTTTATTGGATGAGAAATCACCTAGTGATTTTAACTCATTCGCATCACTAAACAACACTTTGATGTTGGCAAAATCTAGATTTCCTCCATAGTAAAAAGAACTCCAATATCGGCTATCAAATAGGTTGAATATATTGGGCTTTGAGGATAATTCTGCTGGAAAGTTGGTGAGCGTTTGCCTAGCACCACTTGGGAAACCTGTAGTAATAGCCAAAAGACCTTTATCTGATCGAAAACTCGACGCATAAGCATTAGAAAATGAAACCCCTTGCTTCGAAATCTTATCCAAATAGGGAGTCGATGCATACTTTTCTCCACCAACTTCCCCTACAACCTTTGCACTAAAACTTTCCAGTACAATCAAAACTATATTGGTATTTGAATCACAGGTTTGAAGCAATGATGTATAATCATTCGTGCTAGAATTTTGTTGATTTAAAATCTTTTCTGCTTCATCATTCTGATCAAAAAACTTTAGCGGTGCATGTTTATCTCTCTCCAATTCTGTGGCTAAAAAACTCCAAGCAGGATTAACCGCTGCATTATTGAGTAGATTATTATTACTGAAATAAGCACTCGATATATTAATCGGTACATTACTGAAACCACCCCTAATCATTACAAATGAGCATATTAATAAGACTAACGCAGTCCAACTATTCCCTTTTTCTGGCAGCTTGAATAACCCACTACCCTTACGTGAAAACCAGTAAATATGGCATAGTATAAATATGAACGAAACAATTAACGTCTGAGCTTCTAGCGAAAACAACCCAGCATTTTCCTTTCCCAAAAATTGAGTAAACCCTAGGTTAGTTTTTTGTCCCCAGTAATAGAAAAAGTAGGCGTCTGAAGCCATAACCAGAACTAAAAACAGCCAAGTAAACCAGCCATAGATTAAGAGTACTTTTTGGGTAAGTCGAGGTATAATCTTGCCTAATAATATTCCTAAAATTGGAACAACTGACAAATATCCAACCATAGATAAATCTAATAGAGTACCTACTCTCCACACCTGGATGAAATTCGGTAGAAATAGAGCTCCTTTTCCGAGGTTAACAAATAAAAAATACGCTTTAGTTAGGGCAAAAAGCCCCAACCACATTAGACCTAATTTCAGATAATAAAAAATCGTTCTTAACAAAATCGTTTTATATCAACCTCTGTTGGCAAAGGTATGCCTTGCTCCATATAATCAGTCATTTCTTGAACTAATAATGGAGCCA
>JAKMFK010000038.1 GCA_022425465.1 Bacteroidia bacterium
TATGCAGCAGAGACAGGTGTAAAATACAATATCTATGATGATGGTTTAAAAATATATACGACAATTGACCCCAAACTTCAAGCATTTGCTGAATCAGCTGTTTCTAGGCATATGGCTAAACTCCAGGAGCAATTTTGGAATGAGACCAAAAGAAGAAATAAAGATCCTTGGTATGCTGAGAATAAGTACGGGAATTCTGTTTATGATCCCACCTATCCTGATCGAATGATTAAACGATCACATCGCTATCGTAGTTTAAAGAAAAAATACTCTGATACTGACTCCATCAATTATTATTTAAATCTACCTGTTCGAACAAAACTTTTCTCTTGGAATGGTGAAATTGATACGGTAATTAGTCCTCTTGATTCATTAAAATACACCAAACAAATTCTTCATACTGGCTTCATGAGTTTTGAGCCTCAAACTGGCCACATTAAAGCCTGGGTTGGTGGAATCAATCACAAGTATTTCCAATATGACCATGTAAATAAAAAATCTACGAGACAAGTGGGTTCGACTTTTAAACCACTGGTTTATGCTAGATGCTTGGATGATGACAAACTAGAACCTTGCGAAATTGAGAGTACGGGTCCAGTTATAGTAGAATATGGCAATGGAAAAGAATGGTCACCATCAAACTCTAGTAAAGTTCCTGAAACCGTAACGTTTTATGAAGGTCTTCAGAAATCTATAAATACTGTAACAGCTCGTGTTATGAAAAGGCTAGGTCCAAATAGTGCTGCTATTGTCAAACAAACAGCGAGTAAAATGGGGATCGATGACAGTAAATTTGAACCCTACCCATCCATATGTCTCGGGACTATGGATATATCGGTTTTTGAGATGGTTAGTGCATATGGAACCTTTGCAAACAAGGGCACCTGGGTTGAACCCATTTTTATAACTAAAATTGAAGATAAAAATGGCAATGTACTCGCTGAATTTACTCCTGAAAAGGATGAGGCCCTCAGAAAACAAACGGCTTACACTATTTGTAAAATGCTTGAAAAAGTAACCATGGCAGGAGGGACAGCCTCGCGTTTAAGAAGAAATTATAAGCTGCCAACAAATATTGCTATTGGAGGAAAAACGGGAACTACTCAAAATAATTCTGATGGTTGGTTCATGGGGATTACACCTAATTTAGTTAGCGGATGTTGGGTTGGTGCTGAAGAACGAAATGTCCATTTTAGTAGTACCACATATGGTCAAGGTGCAAATATGGCTTTACCCATTTTTGGAGACTTCATGGAACAAGTCTTTTCTGATGAAACGATCAAACTAGGACGAGGAGAGTTCTCAATACCTGAGGAATCAATTTCTATTGAGCTTGACTGTCAAAACTATGATAGTCTACAAAATTCTCAGAACAATCCAGATTTTAATGAAATTCAAGATGAGCTATTTTAATTGCTATCTTCCTATTTTGTAATCTTTGATATTTTTTCAGATCTACTTCGATTTCCAACAGACACAGTAACTACATATATATTATCTTGGAAATCAGAGATATCTAATGTTGTTATGTGCTCAATATCTGTGGGGGTTGAAGAAGTTAGAATTAGTCTACCTAGCATATCAAATACCTCAATCTCTGCATCACCATCATTAAGCTCTGGTATAAGAATGTTAACCCTACCTGATGTTGGATTAGGAAATATTTCAAAATCTTGAGCAAACTCTATTGGAGCCTCTTGAACATCCATCTGACCAACAATAAAATTCATCCTAAACTCTTTTCCAAAATCGGATGCAAAAGCATATACTCCACCATTTTGTTTAAAGACTCTAAATGAACCATTTGCTCTAGCAGTTTGACCTGTTTGACGATACACCCACCAATCTAATCCATCTTGATTATCATCAGTAAGTAGTATTTCATAGCAACCGTTAGGAAGCGTTATCTCTTCAATAAATGCTTTGTTTGGTTCAAAATCAGATTTTTGCCAAACAACCTCTCCTTTCTCATTGGTAATCGTCAATTCATTTTCCTGAGGATATCCATTCGTTCGTAGCATAATTCTGAAAGGCTCCCATCTTGGTACCAGATCAAACGAACTTATATACCTGTCATTCTCTCTATTCTCATCAGCATACCTTTGATTTGGTGCCACCAACTCTGCAACAAATTGATTTGTACCCATAGACACTCCATCCCAATATGCAGAGGGAAGATAAACCGTATCCATTTCTTTAAAAGCCAAATTTCCAGTCCACGTTTCCGTTCTCATTTTCCCATCTAATGCTCCATATCTGATCTTAGTAGACGTCAATGGCGTATGTGCATTATTTTTAATAACAACGATTACTTGACCACAGGATGGATTGTAATTGATGAACTCACTAAAAGTAGAAGGAGCCATAATCGTATTTATTTCCGCATCAAACGTGTAATTATCTGCTCCATAAAAAAACACAGTACTGGATATGTTATGACTACTGTTACCACCTCCCTCTTGATTAACATAAGACTCAATATCCATATCCAATTCTATTGAATCACTAATTAAAAATGGAGTCAATTCCCAACGTTGTTCGTGGACCTTATCTCCAGGACACCAATTGGCCCTAGAATACAGATAAGTGCCTCCTTGCGGTCTTACAGGCACTGCACCGCAGTCTTCTCTCCACATTCGATGTGTGAACTTTTGTTCACCATTCACTTTAAAGTAATAATCTTTATCACAAAACTCACCGCAATTAGTACCAGAATTGTTACCATGACCAGTCACTAAAACTTTTGCTATAGCAGACTTTGTTCCATTTGGAATTTCCATTCTTCTTGAAGGAATAACATCTCGTTCATATTGTTCAGAACTTACATATCTTCCTCCCCTAGTGTATAAATTTTTTATAGCAATTACGGGACGCTGGGGTGCACCCTTAATAAATTCAAAACGAATATCTGCACTAAAACCAGCAGACCAACCATTATATTTAGCCCTTATAATCACACTATCTTTCAAAAGACTTGCATAATCAGTAACATCATACCTAAAAGTGTGATTCCAACTACTATCAAAACCTTGATTACCGTAGGATGGATTTCTAAAATTCATATAAGAACCATAAGGTGTGATAAATCTACCCAATTCATATGGCTCCAAAACATCAAAAACCCTCCATGTAGTATCAACAACAAATGGAGACAATGATACAGTATCTAATTTGGTAACAGTACTATCTATCTTTCCTGTATTGTGCATAATCTGGGTTAGAACATCATAATCCCAATCACTACAACCACCATCTGCACAACCTAGTGTGAAATGCATATATATCTTTCGATATTCTGAACCCTCAGTTGGGAAATAAACTTTATTGTCATAATTCCCATGTCGATTCATTTGTGTACTTTCATGAGCAAATACTTGAATCGTATCCTCAGCATAAGATAAAAGAGTTGATACTAAAATTGTTAGCAGAACATATAAAAATTTGTATTTCATGGGCTTAAGAATAGATTTACAAATATACGAAGGTTTTAGGTATGATTTAATCTTGATTTATCATGCAAAAAAGCAAATTGAGGTCTATTTAGAATCCTAAAGATTATGTGGTTTTGTTAGGCTGTTTCCTAAAAATTATAATCCCAACAATTCCGATTAAGACAAAGCTAAATGAAATCATTTCAGCTTGAGTGAAGTTTAATCCTAAAAAATGATAATCAGGATTAACTCGTATTTTTTCGATGAGAAAACGCTCAACCCCAGCAAAAATCAAATAGACACAAAAAA
>JAKMFK010000240.1 GCA_022425465.1 Bacteroidia bacterium
GGTCGGAGTTATGAAATTGACGATATGATTGCAAATACATTAGGGGCTATTCTAGGAATCGTTTTTATAACAATAACACAAAATTCACTAGCGTTAATTAAAAAGTATTTACCTTTTCAGCAGAAAGGTAATTAAGGTATAAATTTTTTACGTTAATTTTGAATTACAAATCACATGGAAGTTAAAAAGTATCCAAAACCCGAAGTCAAAAACAAAAGAATTGACTTCTTCCTAACTGGGCTTGCTTTTTCTTTATTGGTTGTTTTTGGAGCTTTCTCATACACCGTTTATGACGATAGACCAGATCAATTAGAAAATATCATTATAGAGGAAGACCTGGTTGTTATGGAAAACACTGTTCAAGAAAAAAAACCACCTCCTCCACCTCCTCCACCAGAAATTGAAGTGGTAGAAGATGATGAAGAAATTGAAGAGGATCAACCTGAAATCGAAGACAATGAAATCGATCAGGATACGGAGATGGATTTATACGAACAAGAAGAGGAAGAACCTGAAGAGACGAATGAGGTTTTTGAAATCTTTGATGTATCTGAAAAAGCATCTTTCCCAGGTGGCGATGCTGGTCTACAACGATTTATTGCCGAAAATATCACCTTCCCTCCAATGGCATTAGAAAATGACATGCAAGGTACTGTTAATGTGATGTTTGTCGTAGATAAAAGTGGGAGGGTTCGAGACGTAACCATCCTAGGAAGAAAAAAAGGATTTGGTTTAGAAGATGAAGCTATGCGAGTAATCAAATTAACTTCAGGCAAATGGCGACCAGCTAAACAACGAGACAAATCCGTAAATATGCGATTTAGAATTCCGGTGAAATTCCAAATATTCTAATCATAAAAATTTCAACTATTTTAAATCCCCTTGCTTTTGTAAGGGGATTTTTTTTTGCTGTAGATAAATTCTACAACCATTTTAAAATTTATCACAAACCACTTATAATAAATCAACTGAAACAATTATAAGTGCTTACAAGCGATTATAAACGTAAGTAAGTACTTAAAGTAATCCTATTTTTTGGTGCATGTATTCACTTTGTAGTGTTGTTCGAAAGGAGCAACAGAATTTAACTACATATAATAATCGTCTCGCAAGAGGCACTTAACAAAACAATTTAAACACTTAACAATTATTATGAACGCATTAAGAAACAAAGTACAATTGATCGGAAACCTAGGCATGAACCCAGAAATTAAAGAACTCGAAGGAGGTCGAAAAGTTGCAAAATTTACGCTTGCTACCAACGAAATTTACAAAAACCAAAAAGGAGAAAAGGTACAAGACACCCAATGGCACAATATTGTAGCTTGGGGTAAAACAGCCTCGCTAATGGAAGAATTACTAACTAAAGGGAAGGAAGTTCTTGTAGAAGGAAAATTAACTAACCGTAGTTGGGAGGATCAAGAGGGAAAGAAACGCTACATTACCGAAATCATTACCAGTGATTTTTTAATCTTAACACCAAAAGATTATGCCAAAACCGATAAAATTCCATTCTAAATTGGAATCGTATCTAACTAAAAAAACCACTCGCTTGCGAGTGGTTTTTTTTATGCTTTTAAAATCTGATCCGTGTGTTCCTTGGTCTTGACTTTAGAAATTATTTCTTCGATAATTCCATTTTCATCAATGATAAAAGTCGTACGTGCTACACCCATATATTCTCTACCATACATACTTTTCTTGACCCAAACCCCATACATTTCACAGGTTTCTTTTTCAGTATCTGCTAGTAAATCAAAGGGTAAATCATACTTTTCAATAAACTTTTGGTGCTTTTTTTCACCATCTGGACTAACACCTAAAATAGCATAACCTTTACTCAAAAACTGATCATAGTTATCTCTCAAGTTACATGCCTCGGCAGTACACCCTGGTGTATCATCTTTTGGATAAAAATAGAGTACTAATTTCTTACCTGCATAACTCGACAGTGAAACCTCATCTCCATTCTGATTAACTCCCTTAAATTCTGGAGCCTTGTCTCCTTGTTGTATATTTTTCATAATAGTGAAACAAAATTATTGAAACTTAGATTATCAAAGCATAATCTTTTGCTCAAATCGCGATTTATTATTTCGATTGTCTTCTACAATGAGCTTGAGCATATATTCCCCAGGTTTAATCCAATTGGGGATAATCCCGGATATGATATTGGTCTTGGGTTCATATTCTGCTAAAATCCATTTATCATCAATTGAACAAGTAAAACTCTTTATACCGCTCAAATTATCCGTCACTTTAAATCGATAAGTTTTACCCACCTGAATAGGTTTAATGGTAGGTGGAACATCATCATATCCAATCGCATATTCGCCTAGTGATCGTGTTTTAAATTTTAGCCTATTCCCATTAAGAACACCACCTTCATAATACCTTCGTGAACCCTCCATGCTAAAAGCACACAATTTGGATCCATAACTCAACCATTTTTCGGGAACAGTATAAGTGACATTAATGTATGAATGAAGTGGGGTGAAGGGATAATGCATTTGTAGGGTCTTACTCAGCATGTCTGGCTTCACATTTTTGATTTTCAACTTAAAATCGAAAGGATGATAGATGGATTTTTTAGGCACGTTAATATCCCATTCGTAGTATTGAATACGCGTATTGTTTTTTACCCGTTTGACTTCATTACCTCCACCCCCAACTGGTTGTGTAAATTCATTCCCATTTTTATCTCCATGCAACACCCAAGACACCGAATCGATCATACCAGCATAATCTTTAAGGTACAATCGCATGACTACGGAATCTCCTTCTCCAATAATCACATTTCCATTATTTTTTTGCTGGTAATAAGGTAAAGGATTAAATCGCTCCTTGAAAAGGCGAACATAGGTTTTTCTATCTTTCCATTTCAAAAAAGGATCGATATGTGCATTGATGTACCGTCCTTGAGAAAAATTAAACTTATTTATTTGATATGAATAAACCAGCTGATTGTCAGCAGTAATCCAACAATAATTAATTCCTAAGACATTTTTTTTGTCCGTGAAATAATCATTTGCCCACACCCCAAAGCTATACTTCCCAGGTTTGAGATTGATTGGTTTTTTCTTTTGAATTTGATCGCCCCACTTACTGATCGTCATGTATGGATAATTCCCTGATGAATGAAGCACTTTTTGGTCTCTTTTATAAATACTAATTCGTTTAATTTCGGGCTTCAATTGATCTTTAATGGTAAGACCATGTAAAAGTGGATTCGTACTTTGTCCACTCGGATTTCTGATTTCAAAGTGCAAATGAGGACCGCCACTCCCACCAGTATTCCCACTAAGGGCAATAATCTGTCCTTTTTTGACTGGCAATTCTCCTGATTTAGGGAACAACTCAATTTCAAATTTTCGTTGCTTGTATTGCCGGTCTTTTGCATAATTGGCAATAGCTCCTTTAAATTGCTGTAAATGCCCATATACCGTTGTGTAACCATTGGTATGACGAACATATAAAACACGGCCATAACCTCGTGTGCTAATTTTAATACGTTCGATATAGCCATCAGCAGATGCACGAACATTCCAACCCTCAATACCACCAGTTCGCATATCCATACCTGCATGAAAATGATTTCCCCTCAATTCACAAAAACTACCCGAAATAAGGATATCCCCATCTAGAGGATTGACGAAATGATTAGTAGTGTAGCGATGAATTTGGTGTTTGAATTTATAGGGTTTTAAAACAATTTTTGGAGCAGGTGTTTTCTCCTCTTCAAATGATTCTTTTTCTAACGTTAATGGAGCTTTTGTAGAGTCTGAATCTGAAGTACTGGAATTAGAATCCTGCGAAGAATCAGTACCACACCCCATAAGAATCATAATTAAATACCCTATGAAAATCCTATTTAAAAGCATAACACCATTTCTTAAACAAATTTAACAACACAAAAAAACACCCATCATGAAGATGTGAACATCTATGTAATGATGCTAAAAATCTATACAGATTTGGAATTTAAATATTTATATATAACTTAATTAAAAGCAAGTTTGATAATATTATTATCTATTATTTGATAATTATAGTATCTGTTATAAAATGCATAAATAATGAAACCAATATTCCAAATTACCAAGATCAAATCACGTTATACCCTACAGATGTATGATGAAGGTCAACATTTTATCTTGGGAAGCAAAGCGTTTGACGATTACAAATCCTGCATTGATTTTCTAGATCGATTAAGAGTTCACATGTGCTTCCAAACCAACTTTTCTCGATGCAAGAATGACCATGGTTTGTTCGGATTTGAAATACGAACATGTTGGGATGATCTAATTGCATCAAGTGGATGGTATATATCTAGAGAAAAAAGAGAAGATGCCATGAACAAAGCCTTCCAATGCAACAAAGAAGCCATCTTCATCCATACTAATATACAAACCAAAAGAACACCTCAAATTACATCCATAACTGATGTTGCTTAAGCTTTCTCTTTTGAAAATTCGAATGATACCTATTTAGCCTTCCTAGGTTAATCAATAAAACCAATCGGTGATTGGCGTGTTTATCTATTCAAATGAGTAAGAATAATGAAAATACCCCCTATTATACTGGGGATGCGAAGTTTTCACCTATTCCACTTACGGTATCTTCTCCCCAGATCAAAGCCGAAAACAAGGGCAAAATCAAGGCTTCTGCTGTTGAAACCATGCAAAAACAGGCCAATCAACAAATTGACATGTTAAAAAAACAAGCGGAAACCATCATGGAGCAAGTCCGAGAGATTGAAAATCGACTCCAAGTTTCGTATGGTATCTATGAGGCTGAAATGAAGTTCACCCCCAAAATTGGCGAAGAATATCATCTGTACGAAAAGGATGGTGCTAAAATCCTATCGTTTATTTCTCCAGACGAATGGGGAAATAACATGCCCTACGATCACTTTTTAGCTAGTGTATTGCTACTTGCTGACCGTACTTGGGAAGTACGGGTGAAGCATAATGATGAGGCATTGCGGCTTACTTCGGATTGATATCAGCTAATCGCTACCTCACACCGTCACCTCTTCCAAAATACTCAAATAATTCACATAACGTGTAACCGCAATTTCTTGGTTTTCAACGGCCTTTAGGATTTGGCAATCCGGTTCTTCGGTGTGCAAGCAGTTACTATACTTACACCCCGATAATCGACTTCTCATCTCTGGAAAATAATGACTCACTTGATTGGGTTCGGTCTGCACCATTCCAAAGTCTTTTATGCCGGGGGTGTCAATAATCTTACTGCCTTGTTCTCCCAAGAACATTTGAGCAAACGTGGTCGTATGCCTTCCTTTGTGATACGAAGAAGAAATGGCACTTACTTTTTGGTTACTATCAGGTAGTATAGCGTTAATCAATGTCGATTTGCCCACTCCTGAATTTCCTGCCAACAACACGCATTGACTACCAATGCTTTTTTTAATTTGGGATATATCATCTGAATTTAAAAAACTAACATTCTGAATTTCATACCCAATAAACGGATACAGTTCCATCAAATGCTCGCGGTGAAGTACCGCTTTTTTCGAATCCAAATCGCTTTTATTGAGTAGGATGGTTACGGGTATGTGATAAGCCTCCGCCGTTGCTAAAAAACGATCTATAAATCCTTGTGGTGTATGGGGTTTTGCTGGTGATACAATCAAAAAAGCACGATCTATATTGGCAGCAATAATCTGATACTGCTTGCTTAGTTTATTTGATTTTCGAACAATGCAATTCTGACGATCTTTAATCTCTTTGATTAGGTATTCATCTCCATCGTGATCCAAAATGACAACGTCTCCAACAACTACTGGATTAGTACTTTTTAGGTTGAGGGTTCTGATTTTTCCCCTTAATCGGGCATCAACCTCTTCCCCATTTATTAATACCTTATACCAACTTCCCGTAGATTTTGTGACGATTCCTTGCATGCATTCTGTTAAAATACCTCAGATGCAACAGCCTTGGTACTTGAAGAAAAGCTCATCGTATAAAAATGCAATGCTGGCACATTGTTCGCTTTTAATTCTTTGCACTGCTGAATACACCACTCGATACCGATTTGACGAACAGCTGCATCATCTTTTGCATTATCTAATTCCGAAGCAAAAGGTTCTGGAATGTCAATATTAAATATCTTAGGCAAGTTTCTTAGGTGGGCTTTTTTAGTAATAGGCTTAATCCCTGGTATGATTGGTACATCTATTCCTGCTTCTCGGCATTTTTTTACGTAATCAAAATACTTCTGATTGTCAAAAAACATTTGAGTAGTAATGAACTTTGCACCTGCATCTACTTTGCGTTTTAAAAACTTTAAATCGCTATTCATATTTGGTGCATCAATATGTTTTTCTGGATATCCTGCAGCTCCTATGCAAAAATCTGTTTCATTGGTGTTCTTTAACTCTTGATCTTGATAGATCCCATTATTTAAATCTGTAATCTGACGAATCAACCCTAATGAATTTTTATTCCCCTTCTTTTCAGGCACAAACATCCGTTCGACTTTGAGATTATCCCCTCTGAGGGCAAGTACATTTTGTATACCCAAAAAGGCCAAATCAATAAGTGCATTTTCAGTTTCATCTTTGGTAAATCCACCACAAATCAAATGAGGTACGGCCTCTACTTGATACTTATTCATAATAGCTGCACAAATTGCAACTGTTCCTGGTCGTTTTCGGATGCTTACCTTGTCATATCCCCCATCTTTTCGAGGTCTTTCGATGAATTCCTCCCGATGATAAGTCACGTCCACAAATGCAGGTTTAAACTCCATCAATGGATCAATAGCTGCGTATAATGAATCTATACTCTTTCCTTTCAAAGGAGGTAGAACTTCAAATGAAAATAGAGTCTGATCTGGTTTTAAATATTCCGTTAATTTCATGGCTAAAAAGTCACGTTTAGTACTTTTACTTCGTTATTTCTTCTTATAGTAACCGTTGTCTGGTCATTTTTGTTGTAGCTTGATAACGCTTTCATGTAGTCTTGAATATTGGCAATGGTTTGATCGCCCATTCCAATGATAATATCTCCTTTTAACATCCCTGATTTTGAGCCTGGTCTTTCAGGTTTAACTCCATCTACTCGCATGCCCTCACCATCGAAAATATAATCGGGCATGATTCCTAAAGTAACTTTAAAATTCATTCGAGTGGTTTCTTCTGCTGCTGTCTCGGTGAAAGAAACTTCTCCATATCCGTTCATCTTCTGAAGCATTTTAAGCATGTATGAAATAACAAATGCTTCGCCACAATAATTTACAATGGATGGATCATCAGTAGGTTTATGATAATAGGCATGCTGCCCTGTAAAAAAGTGAACCGCTGGGATATCTGCTAAATAAAATGAGGTATGATCAGATGCTCCTATTCCACTTTCGGTAGTTTTAATTTTGGCAATTTTACGTTTTGAATAAGACACTTCACTGATGGCCTTGTTCCATGCTGGGGATGTTCCAACACCATTGATAATCAATGTTTTTTGAGTTGAGTCCAAATGACCAATCATATCCATATTCATCATAAAATTCACATTCTGCTCCCGCATCAAACGGCTTTTTACAAAATACTTTGAACCCACAAGACCTTGTTCCTCTCCGGAAAAAGCAATAAAGAGATAGTTGTTGTTGAGGTATTTTTTTGGTTTTTTTATGATAGAACGAGCTATCTCAAATAAGCCCGCAACTCCACTTGCATTATCGTCTGCTCCGTTGTGAATCTCCCCAGGAGTTTCAGCTAAAGATCCTCCTTTCTGTCCTCGACCCAAATGATCATGGTGTGCTCCAATAACAATAGTTTGATCTGCTTGATTATCAACAAATCCCAAAACGTTATGGGCCATTTTAGTAATCATCAGTATATCAAGATTAAACTGAAGTGAAGTTTCATTCAAAGCACTTAAATCCTTTCTAATAAAGAAAATTGGTATTCCACTATTATCTACCGTTTTCGCAAGCTCACCACTTGGATGCAATTCTTCGTTTCCACTATAGTAAATTACTGCTTTTGCTCCTCTTGATTTGGCATACTCTGCTCTGTATTCTACCCCAGACCATAAGATGTAGCGATTGTGTGGATGCACTCCACCTGGGATATCCATTTTAATCAAAACGACCTTGCCAGACACTGATTTACCTTTATAATCTTGATGTTTTAATCCTGCATCTTCAATCCCGTAATTTACATTTACAACCTCCCCTTGGTAAGTACCCCTATTGGATGAAGCACTTAGAGGATAAAAATCATGAAACAACTTTAGAGCAACCTCATCCAGCACCATACTTGTATTGGATTTAGCTATCCGAAGATCAGGAGTAGGCATATACTGAAAATAGGATTCATCTTCACCTGCTGGTTCAAGACCAATTAGCTCATATTGTTTGGCAATGTATTCTGCCGATTTTTTATCATTATCTGATGCACTCAACCTTCCTCCTAACTCATCACTGGCTAAATAGGCAATGTGCTTTTCTATGCGTTTAGAACGTTTTTTCTCTCCAAAACGGGGCTTTTGTGCCCATGTATTGATGGAACTAACACCCGCCAATAGTAGCAATAAAATTTTTCTGATATTCATATTATGCAATGATGTTTCCTATGGTTTTAATAATTACAGCAACGATAAGGACCGCAAATATAATTTTAAGCCGTTTACTCGACGATTTCTGACCTACAGTAACCCCTAATGGTGCTGCAAAAAGAAGTCCCCCAACTAATGGAAAAAACATCCCTGGCAATATGTAACCCCATTGACTCCCTTCAACATGAATCGGATCATAGGAACCATACAATAGTATCATAGGAATCATCATAATAGGAATAACACCTATTGAGATAGAGGCTGATTTTTTAATTCCCATCTTAAGATATTGGGTAAACAAAGGTATCATTATCACTCCACCTCCCAAACCGGATAGTCCTGCAATAACTCCAGTCAACAGTCCTGTAAATGAAAATTTAAACATGGATGGTTTGGTTTCGTCCGATACGGTAGCATTGCTCTTATACAGAAATTTCAGTAACATCAACACCAATAAAAAGATGAAAAAGATACTGAAAGAGGATTTGTCATACCAAGAACCATTAGCAATTAAAAAGGATAGTAAGACACTGCTAGGTACTGCAGTCAAACAGGTAAATAAAATTTCTTTTGGATAAAATGCGTTGAGTTTATATTGCTTGTACGAACTAATTGCCCCAGCAAAAAATGTTGCAGCAAAAGAATTTGCTAAAATATACTTGGATAGTTCTGGATCTTCATAGCCAAGATGAATCAGTGCTGTACTCAAAACAGGCACAAAAACGATTCCACCACCCACGCCAAGCAGTCCGCTTATAAAACCACCTACTACACCAAAAAATACGAGAATAAGAATAAATGTGAAGTCCAAAATTAGGGTGTTAAGTATTGGTTATACGTTGTTAAGTCTGAGAGTATTTCCTTAGATTTGTTCCAATCCATATCATCGTCAAATTGCACTTCAATTTCGCCACGTTGATAGAAGTAACGACTGACTATCTCTCGCTCAAGAAGTTCTTTTATTTCCAATTTATGATTTTCGGTATCGTTCTTTTTTATGTTCTTCATGGTTGATTTCAATTCATCAAACTCGGAAGATAACAAATCATAATATTTGTCTTCTTTTGCTTGTGATTCCAATTGTTCTATGTCATTTTCTGTTCGGGTTACATAGTCATAATCTTTACCTTGAATAAAAACACAGAAATCAGCATACAAACTATCGGATACGTCAAATTTTAATGGTGTTACAATGGAATCATGCCTACTTCTGTAGCGAGTAGCATAATCAAAAAGCAAATGATTTTTAATCAAACTCTGTGATAATTCTGAAAATGGTGCAGACTTAATTTCTAAATCAGGTTGAATCCCTTCACCGTCAATTACTGTCCTTCCATTTCTAGTTTTAAAAATTCGCTTTGCACTGTCTGCCACAGCCAAGGCCTTACCCTCTTTCTTGTTACTGTAATCTAGTCGTTGAATCAATCGACCACTGGGTATGTAGTATTTCGAAGTTGTGATTTTCATTGAAGTGTTATATGACAACCCTTTGGTGGTTTGAACCAAACCTTTACCAAATGAGTTTCGACCCACTAATACCGCACGATCTAAATCTTGAAGAGCACCTGCAACAATCTCACTTGCTGATGCTGAATTTCCATTAATAAGAACAACCATTGGCGTTTCTGTATCTAGGGGAGTATTCATGGTCTTAAATGACCTATTGTCCTCTGGAAACTTCCCTCTTGTTTCAACAATAAGCTCTCCCCTAGGCACAAAAATATTTACGATATTGATGGCTTCGTTAAGAAGACCACCACCATTGTTTCTGAGATCTAAAACTAACTTTTTAACCCCTTTATTTTTAAATTCTAATACAGCATCTCTTACCTCTTTGCCGGCATTGGGCGTAAAACTGACTAACTTGACATAACCAATGTCATCAACAACTCCAGCATAAGCAACATTTTTGAGGGTAATGTTTTCACGAATAATGTCTTTTTTTATCCTCCCAACAGATAAACGATCGACTTCCATTGAAATGGTTGTCCCTGATTGTCCCGTCAATAAATCATGAATCTCCGATTTCGACTTGTCTTTGATAAGTATTCCATCAATAGCTATAATTTCATCTCCAGCCCTCAATCCTACTTTTTGACATGGCTTACCTTCCAAGGGAGAATCAATAAAAATACGTCCATCAATTCTTCGAGTTGAAGCACCAATTCCAGAATAGGTCCCTGTAACTTGGTACCTATAATCCTCAGCTTGAGCCTCGCTATAAAAATCGGTGTACGGATCCAATGACTTTAACATGCCATCTATAGCTGCCCTAATCAGTTTTCCAGGCTTTACTTCATCGACATATGTTGTGTTAACTTCTTTATAAACATCAGCAAAAATGGATAGGTTTTTAGATATTTCGAAGTAATCACTAGCCTTGAATGCTACGAAGAAAAAAGCACAGATTACAGGGATGAGAATGTATTTTTTCAAAATGAAATTTTCGTTCTCACAAAGATAATTAAAGTCCTCGTTTGAATCGCCTTATCTGAATGATATTAACTCATTATGATTAGCAACTACTGTTATCACAATAGGGGAATACACTACTTTTTTTACAAGTACACAGAGAAACAGCTACTTTAGATTTGGAGAGTTGGCATGACAGGTTCTTTTCTGCACAACCTTTTGTTAAATAATTAATTTCACTATTATCAAGTGTATCTGTTATTCGATTCGATATAATATAACTCATAATAAGTGTGCAAATTTTATACACCCCAAACGAAGAAAAATTAATCTAGATTAAGAAATGATATCGTTATTTCTTGGCCATTGAGCTTCTGAGACTGCTCAATGTCTCTGGTGTCATCCCGAGAAATGATGCTATTATTTTCGATGATAGTCGATTTAACAAATTAGGATAGTGATTCAAAAAAAACTCATAACGTTGTTTTGCAGAATAACTCATTTGCATAATAATCCTTCGCTGCATAACACTAATTCTTCGATGCATGAGCTGTAAATATTTTATTTTTTCTTCATCATTGAGTATAGCAAAATTTAAATTAGTACGTTTAATGACTGTCAATTCGCAATCTTCCAAACATTCAATAAATAACTCTGCTGGTTGATCAAACTCGTGCGATTCAAGATCAGAGATAATCCACCCTTCTGGAGCGAACATAAAAACATGTTCTCTGCATTTTTCATCAAGAACATAACTCTTAAGAAGACCCTTTCTGACTATGTAAACATTTAAGGATAAATCCCCTTCTTATTGAAGAATTGTACCCTTCTCATACTTCATTGATTTACCTAAAGAACTATGGACAGTATCTTCAAACGAAGTGTTAGTAGTTTTTTACTTAAGATGTTCTTTTGACATAAATACTTATTAAGGCACAGGATCATATCCACTCTTCTTACTCCATGGATGGCAACTTAATATTCTTCTAGCCGATAGATAAAACCCATAAATTGGCCCATGTTTTCTTATGGCTTCTACCGCATATGCACTGCATGTGGGAGCGTAGCGGCAAGTGGCGGGTAAGAATGGAGAAATTAACTTCTGATAAATCCATATTGGTATCAAGAAAACTAATGATAATGCCTTACTCAATCCTTTTAATAAATTCATCAATGGACAAAGTTAATTTTTTTTCAAGTATCTGATAATCTGGCATTTCTTTACCCAAGTAAATAACACCAATCGCATACTGT
>JAKMFK010000047.1 GCA_022425465.1 Bacteroidia bacterium
AGATAATAAAGACACGCCAAATTGTGACCGTATTTCAAAGTTACTAGAAATCGATTGTTTGTAGCCAAAATTTAGAGGGATCTCAATAAAATGATACAAATTTGACCCAACGTGGTTTACATCAACATATGCTAATGGATTAAGTGGGGCGTAATCTGTTATTTCACCATTGGTTACAATAGGAAATTCTGTAATTGTATACTTATAGTTCAAGTATTCCGATCGCTGTGTTAAATAAAGCCCACTTGAGATAAATATTTTAGGACTTATATGATACGATAGGTTAATTCCGAAGTTGTTAGCAAATGATGATTTCTCTTGATTTCCAATGTATTGGTTGTAGTTGCGATTGATTAATCCAGAAAGACTATTATTTTCTTGAATAATTTTATTTGATACGCTAGGAGTAAATGACAGGCCATATTCCCACCCTTTAAAAGTTGATTTTATATTATTTGATTTTTCTACATTAGAAATTGGATATATTATAATTTTTTCAAAGTTGAAATCTTGTTGTTCTATACTAATTGCTTTGATTGCCTTTGATTTAATTTTTATAATGAATTCATCGTGATGTGAATTTGATAATTTTAGATCATTTTTTGGAATGACTGAATTGTTTAAAACGATTTTATCCGTTGGATGTATTTTGGGAATTATATCATTTGTTGTTTCAATCGTCAAATCTAGACTCATAGGATTTTCTACCTTAGCGTCTATAGGTTTGTTTTCAAGGGTGTCAATACTATTGTCTATTTGCAACGCAATTTTTGATGGATTATCATAAACTATATAAGTAATTACAGAACTAAAAAACATTAATGCAACAAAAGACCACAGGACTATTATGCGTCTTTTTCTGCTATTTAATTTTTGTTCAATAGCATCCCAATCAGAGCTTTGCACTATGCCGCTATGTGGCACGTCAGCTACTGCTTTTTTAAGAATACTATCAATTTGTTTTAATTTATCCAATCTAAATTTTATTTTTTACGCTTCAGTTTAGCGTTTAACATTGAACGACCTCTGGAAAGTCTGCTTTTTGATGATCCTTCAGAAATCCCTAATTGCTTGGCTATTTCTTTATGGCTTAGTCCGTCTATGGCATACATATTTAACACTGTTTTATATATTTCAGGTAATTCATTTAATGCTTTGATAACTATTTTGGCTTCTATGTCTTCACTTATGGGTTCTCCATCATAATCTGCTTTCTCAAATTTAGTGTCAAACTCGTAGTGGCTGTATTTGTTTCTACCTATTCGATTTCTATTTAAAGCTAAGTTGATAAATATCCTTGTCATCCAGGTATCTATTTTACTATTTCCTTTAAAGGATTTAATACTAGTTAATACTTTGTAGTATCCATCCTGTAAAAGGTCTTTGGCATCTTCTTGGTTTTTACAATACCTCATACACACTGCCATCATCTTATTGGCATACTTTTCAAAGAGCATTTTTTGTGCAGATCGATCGTGTTCCTTACATCTTCGTATAAGTTCTTCTTCACTTATCAATTTGCGTATGTATTAATATTAGACACTATTTAGAGGTATAGGTTGCAAAAGAACAAAAAAAAAGCTCTCCATTTGGAGAGCTTTTTTTTGATAGGGCTAAATTCTTAGTTATTCAAGATAATTTTCTTGGTAACGATAACTCCGTTCAGGTTCATCTTCACGTAGTACATTCCATTTGTATTTCCTTGAAGGTTCACTGAGAATCTTCCGTTGCTTACTTTACCATTAGCTACTTCAGCTACTTGCTGACCCATGGTGTTGAAGATTGCTATGAATACTTCTTCATTTTCTGGTAGGTTAACATTGATGTTAACTGGTCCATTTGTTGGGTTTGGAGATACATTAATCATATCCTCCAATGCTAGGTCGCTGATTCCATTAACCAATACTTGGTGATCGTAATCTACATCAAAGTATAGTGTGAACTCTCTTGACATGTTTCCTGAGTTATCCTCTGTCTTGAAGATCACTGAGTATAATCCAGCTTCTTCCAGGTTCAAGTCATTGAATACCAAAGTATGGTTCAATCTCAAGTCTGCAGGTGAGTCGTAGTTGTCAGAGAAGTTTACAAAGTTGATTGCATCTACCTTTGATCCTACTCCTATTTTCACGACTCCTCCTACTTTACCTGTGATCTCTGGTGCGATATCATCGATTACATTTACCGTTCTAACTTTTACTGACACGTTTCCTGCAGCATCTGTTGCTGTGTATGTATCTTGGTAAGTTCCTAGTGTATATGCATCTACATTCGATGTACTTGTCAAACTAATTTGAGTGTTGTCATATAAGTTATCTGAAGCACTCGCACTTATAGGTGTGTATGGTGTATTTACTCGGTGGTTTACTACATCTAGTGTACGTAAATCAATTACTGGTGGGATGTAATCTCTCACTACATAATCAATACATTGTGTTGCTACGTTTCCACTTTCATCAGTTGCTGTATAGGTTACTGACGTTGTTCCTTGGAATCGCGTATCTACCGATGCTCCTCCGTTGCTTGCTGCTGGATTTGCTGTAAACACTAACCCATCTCCAATGCTATTGTAGTTATCCGCTGCCGAAGTTACATCAGCAAAAATGTTTTGTAGCTGTACGTCCACTGTCCAACATGCAGTTGATTTATCTGCATTTGGATTGTCGATTACAGGTACTTGTGTATCTACCACTCGTACAATTCGTACATCTGATGATGCATTTCCTTGATTATCCATAACGCTATAAGTTATCGTGTACTCACCAAGTGTATTTACATCTACTTCTCCCGATACAACTATCGCACTTGAGATGTTTCCTTCTTTGTTATCGATAGCTACTGCTGGTAAATCTACCCATGCTGTTCCTACTTCTATAGTTGTGTCTGCTGCTCCCGTAATAGTAATTACTGGTGGAGTTTGATCCGACACAACATAAACTACTCTAGTTACTGGCAATGCCTCATTTCCTGATGCATCCATTGCAAAGTAGGTCTCGTAGTAGATTCCTGGTAATGTCTGATCTACATCTGAAGATACCGTGATATTATTGGTAATATCTCCTTGTGATGGGTCATTTGCAGTTGCTCCTGGCGATACATAGTTTACATCTGCTTGTGTAGCTACCTGCTCAATGTATAAGGTATCTGCATCAATAAGTGTAATTACTGGCATATCACCATCATTCACTACTTGGATAGCATAGTCCTCAAACTCTCCAATTCGGTTTGCACTTGCACTAGTAGTTGCTCCACATGGTAAGTTGTCATCTGAACCATAAGAAACACCCACTCTCATTAGTGTTTTTGAAGCAAATGCTCCTGTGATTGTAGGCACTGTGAAGCTTCCTGTCCAGCTTAATGTGCTAGCCTGAGTCTCTGTACCTACTAGCTCTCCTGCATCATCAAAATCACCATCTACGTTCCAATCAATCCATACTTTTCTGTTCATGGTGTTTACGTTGGTGTTTCGCTTAATTGTGAAGTTGTACTTTCCTCCAAAGTTTAATGATGTGGTTCCTAAATCGGTGTAATCGGTGTACTCATGACCCGCTCCTGATTCACTTGTATTTTCAAACTTATCTCCTGAAATAGGATCTTCAATACTTACATAATTGATTCCTACGTCATCTGATGTAGTCACTCCAATTACAGGTGTACAGTGTGATACTACTACAATGTATGCCGTCTTTACAACTGTCGCTTCGGATGCTGCAGAGTCGACACTGTTGTATCCTTTACACTGAACCGTATAAGTTCCCGGTGTATTGAATTTGAATGAACGTACATTAGATGTAGTTGCCGCTGGTGCATTAGCTACTACATCTGTTCCGCTGTTAGGGAAGAATGTCCACTCCCAGTTATTAGCCTTATCACTTGTTGCAGTGAAGGTCACATCTCCGCCCAATGCTGGTCGTTGTGTGTTGGCTGTAAAATCTAAATTCGTTGTAGAGTTTGGTTCAACTACATCAAACGTACGACTCTTTGTGCTTGTTCTTCCATCACATGCAATTACTTTAAGTTCTAGGGTATATTTTCCATTCGTTAAGAACGTATATGAGAAATCTTTAGTAGTTGCAGAGGTGTTTACTGGACCTGTTAATGTCCACTCAAACTTGGTACTTCCTTCTGCATTAGCTGAAGTATTACCAAAAGCTACATTTACTGCATTATACAACGTAGTAGATGGGTAGCTATAATCAGCTATAGGTGCTGCAGCTGTTCCTGCTACACTTGTCCAATTGGCTGTAAATCCTGCTGCAGTTGCTCCATTAGTAGATGTCCATAGCATGTACATCGCTCCTGAACTAGCCGTAACTGTTCCTGACGGGGCATTTCCTGAAGTAAATCCATTTCCGGTATGCAAAGGTGTTCCTAGTGCATTCACACCGTCATAAATCTTAAGTGTTGCGTTAGCTCTTAGGTCAAATGAGGTAAAGTCTAAACTTACACTTGATGCACCACATGGGGCGATCAATGCTTCTGTAGTCTTATTATTACCATAGTTACCTGTTGGACCTCCATCGTCATAGATGGTTCCCGCTGATACGTTAATGACGTTAGCTGGTAAAGCTGTTCCTGCTCCCATGTTGTAGCTTGAACGTTGAATCGTAACATAACCTACCTTTTTAGCGTCGTTTCCAGCACCAATACTATTAGATGCAGTTAAGTAAACATCCCAGACTCCAATAGGAACTGCTCCCATAAAGTTTCCTGTAATTACGCTTGGGCTTTTATTTACATAAGGATCTCCACCTCGAAGTGCGGCAATATCATCTCCATCCAAGGTATCTAAAGTTGTTGGGTTAACAAATACCCAGTTCCAATAGGTAGGACCATTGGTACTCAAATCCGTAAGCTGAACCGACTCAAATATCTCATATACACTCTTATCTGCAATAAAATCAGATACCGGTGGTGCAGTTGGGGAAGTAATTGTAATTTTTTTAGTGATTGAGTCAACACCGTTACAATTGGCACTAACTAGTTTTACATCATAAGTACCTGCAGTAGAGAAAACATGAGTGGTATTGGTTGAGCTGTAGGAAGCACCATCCATTGACCAACTGTGTGAAATATATCCTTCTTGGTTTGCATTGTTAAACTTTACAGGAGTACCGAGATATGCAGTAGCAGGACTTACAAAGTCTGCAACTGTTGTTGACGGAGCAACATAATCACAAGTGTAATCTTCAGTTTCACCATAATAGTTTTGTTGACTATGACTTCCAGAACCCTGTCGTCTGAAGTTGTAATCTGTTCTTACACGTAACCTAACAGTTCCTGTAGTTCCTCCACATGGGACAGTAAAGTTAAAACTTCTTTTGCCATTGTGGGGTATTAATATATTATTTGGCACAACCCATTCTCCTGCATCAGCAAAATCTTTATCTCCATTGTAATCTATCCAAACCCCTAAGCTAGCTGTGTACCATGTTGAGTTGTTTGGATTAGAAGAACCTACTGTCATTTTGTAAGTAGATCCAGCACTTAAATTGAAAGCTGTTGTGGGCTCAATAAGATTGTAGTGTGCAGCACCTGTTACGTTGACATTAGGGTTTTGGGTACACCCGTCTGAACTTTTCGAGTAAACAACATTTCCATTAAGATCTTCGATAACAACCTCGTTGATTGATGAATATCTTGTGTAAGTGACACCTGTACCTCTATTATACTGACATCCGTAAGTATGTTTTGGTTGATTGTAACTTTGAGCTTCTGCTACAAAGTTTAATAAGAGCAAAGACAAGATTGTTAATGCTTTGCTAATCAGGCTTTTAAAAGCCGGCAATTGAGTATTTGTTTTTACCATAATAATTAGTTTGTTACGTTCTTTAAAAAATTGAATTTCAAATATATAGAATTAGACACGCTTTTCTTGAATAGTTGCAAAAAAAATTAGATAAAGTTTCTTGCAATTATTATTACCCTAATTCAAGGGTAATTCTAGTTCAATCAGAACCGTCAATTGTTTATTATTAAAATGTTCTCAAATTTTGGCTAATTTTCAATATGAATATTTTTGAATAAATCCTTTTACATTCGAATAAAGTTATGGATTACAAAAAAGCATATGAGCGTTTAAATACCAATCAAAAAACTGCTGTAGATACCATTGACGGTACAGTAATGGTTGTTGCAGGGCCAGGAACCGGAAAAACACAGGTGCTCGGAGCTCGCATAGCAAATATTTTAAAAAAAACAGACACTCAGGCTGAAAATATCTTGTGTTTAACTTTTACCGAGGCAGCAACTTCTGAGTTAAGAAACCGCATAAATTCCATGATTGGCTCTGAATCCTATAAAGTGGGTATTTACACATACCATGGATTTTGCAACATGGTTATTCAAGATAACAAAGATGTTTTTGGAGTTCAACACTTAGATCCAATATCTGAATTAGAAACCATCGAAGTTTTAAGAGAAATTATTGATGAACTCCCACCTCAAAGCTTATTAAAAAGATATGTAGGGGATGTTTATTTTGATGTAAAAAATCTAAAAAATCTTTTTGCTCTTCTTAAAAAAGACAACCTATCACCAAGTGAAATAGAAATAAAAGTTAAAGAAGCCAAAGAAGCAGCATTACTTGATGAAACTTATTATTACAAGAAAAAATATGGAAATAATTTGGCAGGGGATTTAAATCAAAAAAAATTTGATACCTTCTCGAAAGGCTTGGATAAACTTTGTGAGGCATCAAAACTTTTAGATGTCTATCAACGAAAATTGAAATTTAGAAATCGATATGATTTTAATGACATGCTATCATGGGTCTTGGAGGCTTTTGACACAAATGAAGAATTATTGCTAAAATATCAAGAGGCCTTTCATTACTTTTTAGTAGATGAATATCAAGATACCAATGGTATTCAAAATAAATTAATCTATAAGTTGATTAGCTATTGGGATAACCCTAATGTATTTGTTGTAGGAGATGATGACCAATCAATATACAAGTTTCAAGGTGCTAATGTTGAAAATATTTATGAATTTTATAAGCGTTATGAAACAAACATCAAGTTGGTTATTTTAGATCAGAATTATCGATCAAGCCAACACATACTTGATGCAAGTAATTTTTTAATTAAAAACAACAAGGAAAGGTTGGTGGGTAAAGTGCCTGATTTAAATAAAAATATTATAGCTGCAAATAAAGATGTGGCAAAAATAAAACCAGCCATTTATGTTAATGAATATCCTAACGCTTTCCATGAAATAGTGGATATTACATCTAAACTTAATGAACTAAAAGCGAACGGAGTCTCTTTGTCTGATGTGAGCATTATGTATCGCAATCACAAACAAAGTGATGAGTTAATTAATTTTTTGGAGAGTGAGGGTATAAGTTACAATGTTGCAAAAACTCAAGATGTTCTTCAAATTCCCATAGTTAAACAACTAAACACATTTTTAGAGTATATTAAATATGAGTCAAACAAGTTAGATAGCGGTCAACACTTACTTTTTGAATTATTTCATGCACATAATTTTAAACATATTAATTCGATAGAAATAGGATTAATTAGCAACGCTATAGCTAAAGAAAAAAATAGGGGTTGGAGAGAGTGTATCCACTTTAAAATTTCGGATTTTGCTCTATCAAAAGAGAGTAAATCTGAGTTAAAAGTCTTTTTACAAGACATTGATTATTGGTTAAAAGAAATACATAATTTAACCCTTCAGGATTTTGTTGAGAAATTTATGTCTAAAATGGGTTTTGTCTCCAAAGCACTGAAGAGTCAAGATGCAACATTCAAAATCCAATGCTTGAAAACCTATTATAATTTTCTAAAAGAAGAGACAGGAAGCAACCCATATCTTAATTTGAGTGAGTTTTTAGATAAAATAGAACTCCTGAAGAAAAATAATTTGGGTTTAAAGTTGAATAAGATAATTCATGGCGTTGAGGGTGTTAATTTAATGACAGTTCACGGTTCAAAGGGATTACAATTTGATTATGTTTTTATGATGGGTTGTACCGAAAATTATTGGGAGAAGGATCGAAATTCTTTACCATTTAAACTAAATGTATTGTTACCGGGGGAGCCTAAAGAAGCTCTAAAAGAAGAGTCAAGAAGATTGTTTTATGTTGGTCTTACAAGAGCTAGAAAACACTTGCAAATTAGCTTTTCGCTTAAAGATGATAAAGATAAACCTTTAATGAGAAGTCTTTTTGTAGAAGAGGTATTAGAAAGCAAGGTTTGTGAGCTTAATAAAGCTCATGCTACTGAAGGAGAATTGCTGCATTTCTTTGACTATATGTTGAAGCCCACTGAGCAAAAAAGTGCTCAACTATTTGAACAAGAATTTGTCAAAAAAGAGATAGAAAACTTTAGGTTGAGTGCTACTAATTTAAATAGTTACCTAAAATGTCCCGTATCATTTTTTTATCAGAGTATCGTCCGAGTACCTTCATCTAAAAATGATAGCATGACTTTTGGTTCGGCTATTCATTCAGCAATTGACAAATTTTACTCAGAGAAAAGTAGTATTAAATCAGAGGCAGATGCAATTAAAATATTGACTAGCGAGTATGAGAGAGAAATGAATGCTAATAGAGAATCATTTACAACAGCAAATTTTGACAGAAGGTTGTTTTATGGAAAAGATATATTAACGAGGTATTATCAAAATTATTCAGAACAGATTTTAAATGAAGAAAATGTCGAAACAGAATTATCTTTTAATAATTGCGAAATCGATGGTGTTCCAATTCGTGGTCAAATAGATAAGTTGACAATCAACGAAGGAAAGGTACATGTTGTAGATTTCAAAACGGGGCAATATAAATATGGTAAATTGAAGGTAAACTCACCAGTTAGTTTAGTAGATAACCCTTCAGAATCTAATTTTGAGAAAAGGTATGGTGGTGATTATTGGAGACAAATTTTATTTTATAAAGCACTCATAGAGAGCAACAAGTCAAAGTCACTTGAGGTCATATCTGGTGAAATTGATTTTATAGAGCCTGTTGATGGCGAGTATAAAAAACATAAAGTGACTTTTAACGATGAAGATTATCTGTTTGTTAGAAATCAAATTAAAGAGACCTATCAACGAATTCAGAATCTAGAATTTAATAAAGGGTGCGATGATGAACAATGTTTTTGGTGTGCTTTTGATAAATACAATTAATCTATTTACTTGTTTGATTTTATTTAGTCTTCAAAAACAAATGATACCTTTGTATCGTTAAGATAAAAAATGGAATTAGCAGACGTAGTAACCGTATATTCAGAGAAAACACCGAATCCAGAATCTATGAAGTTTGTGGCTAATCGAATGATTTTGCCTAATGATAGTATTGATTTTAGAGTAAAAGAAAACTTAGAAACTTGCCCAATGGCAAAAGAATTGTTTCAATATGATTTTGTTAAAGGTGTTTTTATCATGAATAATTTTGTCTCAGTCACTAAAAACCAGGATTATGAATGGTTTGACATCATACCACAACTTAAAAAATTTGTACAGGAGTATCTAGAGGCAGAAAAGCCTATTGTAGTCATTAAAGAACAGCTCACAGACGAGGAAGAATCTGAAGTGGTAACCAAAATTAAGCAACTCTTAGAGGACCATGTAAAACCAGCTGTGGAAATGGACGGAGGAGCTATTGATTTTAAGAGTTTTGATTCAGGTGTTGTAACCGTAACTATGAAAGGTTCTTGTAGTGGATGTCCAAGCAGTACTCTTACACTAAAAGCCGGCATAGAAAATCTACTAAAGAGAATGATTCCGGAAGTTGAGTCAGTTGAAGCAGAAGCAGCTTAAATTCAAGAATTTTACTTATTAATATCAAATGTTTCCATAAACTTAGTTGTAAAGTTACCCGCTTTGAAGTCGGGATCTCTCATAAGCTTAAGGTGAAGAGGAATAGTTGTTTTGATTCCTTCTACAACAAATTCAGATAGTGCTCGCTCCATTTTGACAATACACTCTTCTCTTGTTTGTGCAGACACAATTAATTTAGCAACCATAGAATCATAATGGGGAGGAATGCTATAGCCTGCATAGATATGTGTATCAACACGAATACCATGTCCACCAGGTTTGTGTAATACTTCAATTCTACCGGGACTAGGTCTGTAATCATTAAAAGGATCCTCTGCATTAATTCTACATTCAATTGAATGTTTTTGAGGCAAATAGTTTTGGCCGCTAATGGGGTGTCCAGCAGCTATTTTTATTTGTTCCTTAATTAAGTCAAAGTTGATTATTTCTTCAGTAACGGGATGTTCAACTTGAATTCGAACATTCATTTCCATGAAATAAAAATTTCGATATTTATCAACTAGAAACTCAACTGTGCCAACTCCTTCATAGTTAATAGCCTCTCCAGCTTTAATTGCAGCTTCACCCATTTTTGTTCTCAACTCTTCATCTGCGAACGGGGAGGGTGCTTCTTCGATTAATTTTTGATGTCTTCGTTGAATAGAACAATCTCTTTCTGACAAATGACAGACTTTTCCATATTGATCTCCAGCTATTTGAATTTCAATGTGACGGGGTTCTTCAACAAATTTCTCAAGATACATTCCGTCATTACCAAACGCAGCTTTAGATTCTGTTCTTGCACTTTCCCATGCGTCATCAAATTCTTCTTCTTTCCAAATTAATCGCATTCCTCTTCCGCCACCACCAGCTGTAGCTTTCAGCATCACAGGATACCCGATTTCTTTGGCTATTTTTTTACCTTCTTTAACATCTTTAAGTAGACCATCAGAACCAGGGACACACGGAACACCAGCAGCAATCATAGTTGCTTTAGCGTTTGACTTATCTCCCATTCCTTCAATCATTTCAGGACTTGCACCTATAAATTTAATGCCATGATCTCGACACATTTCAGAAAATGTTGCGTTTTCAGAAAGGAAACCATATCCAGGGTGTATTGCGTCTGCATTTGTTATTTCTGCAGCGGCAATAATATTGGGCATATTAAGGTAAGATAATGTGCTAGATGGGGGACCAATACAAACTGCTTCGTCGGCGAACTTTACATGAAGACTATCCTCGTCAGCACTTGAGTATACTGCAACAGTAGATATGCCCATTTCTTTGCAGGTTCGAATAACTCGCAAAGCAATTTCACCTCTATTGGCGATTAATATCTTCTTAAACATAGGAATGGGTTAATTTATTTAGGTTCAACGACAAACAGTGGCTGTCCATATTCAACAGGTTGTGAGTCATCTACTAATACTTTAACGATTTTTCCACTTACTTCAGATTCTATTTCGTTGAACAATTTCATAGCTTCGATTATGCATATTACTTGCCCTTTTTCAATTACATCACCTACTTCAACAAAAACAGGTTTGTCAGGAGAAGACTTTCTGTAAAATGTTCCAATCATTGGCGATTTAATTTCTTCTGTTTTAGATTCCTCCGGAGCTGGTTTAGCAGCTTTTTTAACTGCAGGCTTAGCAACTTCTTGAACAACAGGCACTTCTTGAACGGCAACCGGTTTAGGAACAGTAGCAGTTACAGTTTGAGCATTGCGTTTAATTCGAATTTTGAAATCTTTTTGCTCTATGGCAACTTCATCAACCTTTGATGAAGAAATAAATTTGATTAAAGTCTGAATTTCTTTTAAGTCCATATCTTTATAATCTTAAGCGAAAATAGTATAATTAAGTTAATGTTTTATGAATTATATGACCACTTTAAATACATAGCTCCCCAGGTAAAACCTCCACCAAAAGCAGCTAAAACAATGTTATCTCCCTTTTTGAATTTAGATTCAAAATCAGAAAACAATAAGGGAATGGTCCCAGCGGTTGTGTTTCCGTATTTAGAAATGTTGATTAAGACTTTTTCTTCATCTAGTTCCATTCTTCGTGCTGTTGCATCAATTATCCTCAGATTTGCTTGATGTGCACATAAATAATCTACAGTGTCGCCTGTTAAATTGTTTCTGTCCATTATTTCACGACTAACTTCAGCCATATTTGTTACAGCAAATTTAAAGACAGTTTTACCTTCTTGATATAGGTAGTGCATGTCATTGTCGATAGTCTCGTATGATGGAGGGTGCTTTGACCCGCCTGCTTTTAGGTTAAGATAGTCAATGCCAACACCATCGGATTTTAACACACTGTCTATTATGCCATTTTCATCTTGACTGGGTTCTAATAAAACTGCTGCACCCCCATCGCCAAAAATTACACATGTATTTCTGTCTTTGTAGTTTACGATTGAAGACATTTTATCAGCTCCACAAACAATAACCTTTTGATGCTTTCCGCTTTCAATAAATTTAGAGCCTGTGTCAAGTGCATATAAAAAACCAGAGCAAGCAGCACTCATGTCAAAACCCCAAGCTTTTGTTGCTCCTAGTTTGTGGGTGACAATGTTTGCTGTTGATGGAAAAGCATGATCAGGTGTAATTGTAGCAACGATTACTAAGTCAATTTCATCAGCTGTTATGCCTCTTTTTTCCAATAATTGCTCTATAGCTTTGATGCACAATTCACTTGTCGGCTTATCTTTCTCTAGAATTCTTCTTTCTTTAATTCCTGTTCTTGTTCGTATCCACTCATCAGAGGTGTCTACCATTTTTTCAAGGTCGTGGTTTGTCAAAATTTTTTCAGGGACATAACCACCTACTGCTGTTATAGCTGCTCTCATTTGTATGTTTTTGGCCTCAAATTTCTGTAGTTTCAGAAATTGATTGTTCAATTTTAGAAATTAATTCTGATTCTACTACATTTTTTGCAAGTTTTATCATATTAGAAAATGTTTTAGAATTAGATATACCATGCCCAACTATTACAGATTTTCGAATTCCTAAAATGGGTGTTCCTCCATAATTTTGGAAATTAAATTTTGACAAAAAGTCATCTTCAATGCCTCTTTTAAGTAAGTTGTAGAAAAAGCCTTCACATGTTTTGACAACTACATTTCCTGTAAATCCGTCACAAACGGCAACATCTACTTTATCATTGAATAAATCTCTACCTTCAACATTTCCAATGAAGTTAATCCCTTTTTGTGCTTTTAGCATTGGATAGGCAGCTTTAGTGGTGACATTTCCTTTTTCTTCCTCTTCACCAATATTGACCAAACCTACTCTTGGATTTTCAATACCATATACTGCTTTTGCATATTCAGTTCCTAATATAGCAAACTTGGGAAGGGTTTCTGGCTTAACATCACTGTTTGCACCTACGTCTACCAAGACACCGGTAACACCACTCTGTTGAGGCAATACAGATGATAATGCAGGACGATCAATGCCCGGAATTCCTTTGACATTGTATAGTGCAGACACCATCATTGCACCAGTATTCCCTGCACCTAAAAAGGTGTCAATTTTTCCTTCTGCAAGGAAGTGCATCCCAACATTTATACTTGATTCTTTTTTGGTTGAGACTGCTTTAATAGGGTGTTCCCCCATACTAATACTTTCACCAGTGTGAACTATGGTTATGTTTTGGTGACTTAAAATCTCAGCATATTCACTTAAAGCTTTTGGCTCACCAAAAACAAAAAAGTGCGAATCGCAATTATCAGAATTTGCTTCGTTAACTACTGCGTTGATACATTCCTTGGGAGCATAATCACCCCCCATGGCATCTATGCCAATATTCATATCTGATTATTCTGCGTTGGGTTCTAGAACTTGAACTCCACGATACATACCTGTTTCTAAATTCAATCTGTGATATAGATGAATTTCGCCAGTAGATGGGTCTCTGTGAAGCTGTCTGTTGCCTAATTTGTAATGGGTTCTTCTTTTGTCTCTCCTTGTTTTGGAAATTTTACGTTTAGGATGTGCCATTTTATTACTTTATTAATTTTTTTAATTCTGCCCATCTTTCATCTGCTTCTTTGTCTGTTTTGTTAGAATCAAGATGCTCAATAGTGCAATTTTTTTGAATTTCGGAATTTTCGCATATCAGTCTAGTGGGTATATCTAAACAAATTTGTTCATATATCGAATCATAAACAGCGTATACTGGATGATTGACAGATAAGTAATTCTCCTCGTTGAGAAGGTTATTATCAAGTGTCAATTTCAGCACATCTTGTCTGGATGTATTTATATGAATTTTAATTTGGTTTAGGCATCGTTCACATTGTGATTTGATATGACCAATTAAAGAATAATCTAGAACAATTGTGTCCTCAAATTTTTCGCATTGAATCTCAACATCAAAATCACCATGTTGATATAAACTATTTTCCTTTAATTCAAAGAACGCATCGGTTAATTTGAATCTGAAAGTGTCTTTTTCGTTTTTAAATTTGTTAAAATCAATATCAAATTCAGACAACTTCATTTCCAAAAGTTGGCAAAGGTAAGTATTTTA
>JAKMFK010000299.1 GCA_022425465.1 Bacteroidia bacterium
GCCCCGTTTTTTTAAAATAGATGAGGCAATAACCGATCGATATCCCCCTGCACAATGCACATAAAAATCATCTTCTTTTGGGAATTGAGCAAGTTCTTCATTGAGCATACTCAAACAAACATGATGACCATCTTTAATATGGCTGGTATCCCATTCGCCTTTTTTTCTGACATCGAAAATGGGGTTGTGATTTGTTTTGTGTTCTGTTTCAAATTGACTAGTTGGAACAGATCGGACAGTATCAATCTCCTTGCCTTCTTTTTCCCAGGCTTTAAAACCACCCTTCAGATATCCTAATGTGTTGTCAAAGCCTACTCGACTTAACCGAGTAATGACCTCATTTATTCTATCTTCTTCACCTACTATTAGAATGGGTTGATTTACATCTTTTATTACTGCTCCGACCCATGGAGCAAAGCTTCCGTCGATGCCTATAAATATACTTTGAGGGATATGGCCTTGAATAAACTCTTTTTCATGCCGAACATCAAGGATAATGGCACGACTTTCATTGGCGACATTTTCAAAATCGGAGGGGCTAAGCGGTGAATTTCCTTTTGAAATGATCTCATCGATATTTGCATAACCCGATTTATTCATCATCACATTCATTGGAAAGTATGCAGGGGGTGCAGATAATCCAGTAGTGACTTCCTCAATAAATTCAGCTTTAGTCATGTCTGATCTCAAGGCATAATTCATTTGTTTTTGATTACCCAGTGTATCGACTGTTTCTGTCATCATGTTTTTACCACAAGCACTTCCTGCACCGTGAGCAGGATAGACGATGACGTCGTCAGCTAAGGGCATGATGGTATTTCGAAGACTATCATATAGTATTCCAGCTAATTCTTCTTGGGTAATATTTGCCGATTTTTGAGCTAAATCAGGTCGTCCAACATCTCCTAAAAATAATGTGTCTCCAGAGAATATGCAATGATCCTTTCCATCTTCGTCTCTAAGAAGATAAGTGGTGCTTTCCATGGTGTGTCCTGGTGTGTGAAGGGCAATAATGGTGACATTACCAACTTTAAACTCTTGCTTATCCTTTGCGATGATGGTATCATAGGTTGGATTGGCCATAGGGCCATAGACAATACTTGCACCGGTTTTTTCAGAAAGTGTGATGTGACCACTCACAAAATCTGCATGAAAATGGGTCTCAAATATGTATTTTATTTGGGCATTTAAGGCTTCGGCTTTTTGGATGTATGAATCAATTTCCCGAAGAGGATCAATTATTGCTACTTCGCCATTGCTTTCAATAAAATAGGCCCCTTGTGCAAGACAATTGGTGTATATCTGTTCTACAATCATGTCAAATTGGTTTACTTCAAAGATAATCTTTATAAGATATCAATGGGTTATCAAAACCTGATGAGCTTATTGATTAATTTGATTAGCTGAGTGGATAATATAATTTAGTTTAGTTTAGTCAGAAGGTTCAATTGATCATTTACACCCTGGGTAATGGAATTGACAGAGATTGTGGCACCAGATATGGCATCTATATTTTCGTTAACTGAAAACTTTTCTCCTTGCTGAAACTGTTTAAGCCATCCTTTATTTGCAATTTGATAGCCGTAATCAGAGGTATACTCTAACACTTTGACTTGTTGAATCTTATGGTTGGTGTTAACCAACGTGATATAGTAGAATTCTTCAAAGTTAGATTCTTTGGTATTTTCTACTGAACAGCCTCCAATTTTACACCCTAATGCACGAGAAACTATGGCATATCCAGCCAAAGAATCTGCGAGATTTATTTTGAAGATGTGGTGATCAGACATTGATTTGGAATGTGTTTTTTTTGAAAAATTAATATTCTTTCCCCAGATTTTGATGGCTGCTTTATTCATTTTCTTGATAAGATAATCAGGCAATGGAGCATGATAAACAATTCTTGCAGAAATGGCAATCAAACCAATAAAATAGAGGATATTAATGCTATTTTTATTCATATCATCTAAACCAGTACCCGACACCTAAATTAAGGGAGTTAACTTTTTTGTTATTACCATTGGTGATTTGTTGGTAGTCGCCTTTTACAACAAAATTAGGATTCAAAAACCATGAAATTCCTCCAGTAATCACATTGTTTTTATATGAAGGATTAGTCACGATGGAAGAAGTTACTTGGTGATGGGTATCGTAGTTTGAATATCTAATAAAGGGAACTAGTTTATTTTTACTTTTTAGGATTGATGCTAGATTGTAACCAATTTCAGCATAGTATCCATAGACGGTTTCTCC
>JAKMFK010000302.1 GCA_022425465.1 Bacteroidia bacterium
TTTTAATTTCCCATACCTGAGTAGTTCGCCCGAGATGTAGGGCTTTAGCAGTAGCGAAAACCATCCCCTCACGAACACTTTTTATATGGCTTGTGTTTAGCGTAAGCCCAAGACATGATTTGTTTTGGTGTGCTACAACAAGATTACCTGCAAGACTTGCTACATTTTCAGCAAGTGCTGCTACCGCCCCCCCGTGTAAAAGCCCTAATGGTTGGTGGACTTTGGATGAAACGGGCATGCTCATAGTTACAAAATCTTCACCCAAATCAGTTACCTTCATTTGAAGGTGTTCGGCTAAGGTATTTTTACCAAAGTCGTTAAGTTGAGATATCTTTATAGATTTGTAAGGTATCAAATTAGTTAATTTATGACTGCAAAGAAAACGATTTATATTATAAGACACGGTGAGACAGACTATAATCGACAGGGGATAGTTCAAGGTAGAGGTATAGATAGTTCTTTAAATGAGTTGGGTCGGGAGCAAGCACATCAGTTTTATCTGGCATATCATCACATTCAATTTGATCGAATTTATACGAGTGAATTAAAACGAACACATCAAAGTGTAGACGCTTTTTTAAAAGCAGGACATCAGCATCATATTTTACCAGAACTAAATGAAATTGATTGGGGTGTGTTTGAAGGACTCAAGGGAAATGCGGAAAGTAAAAAAGCTTATCAGTCCATTATTTATGATTGGTCCTCTGGTTTGTTAGATCGTTGTGTTGAAGGTGGAGAAACACCAAATTCGGTCTTAAAGAGACAAAAAATAGGGTTGCAAAAAATAATTTCTACAACGGATAAGTCTATTCTGATATGCATGCATGGGAGGGCTTTGAAAATATTTTTGTGCTTATTGACGAATACTCCTTTGAGTGAAATGAATCGGTTTCATCATCACAACTTGACGCTATATCAACTAGAATATGACGGACAGCAATTTGAAATTGTCAAAGAAAATTGTTCCAAACATTTGAGTATTTAGAGCGGTTCAGCGTTTTCAATTTAATCGTTAGATTGTCATGATTTCTTTCTCTTTGTTGGCAATAGTATCGTCTATTCGTTTGTTGTAAGAATCAACAATTTTTTGTACCTCATTTTCACCATCTTTCGCCATATCCTCACTCAATCCGTCAGATTTTAGTGATTTGATTAGATCGATAGCATCCTTTCGTGCACTTCTTAATCCAATTTTACCATGTTCGCTTTCTCCCCTAACTTGCTTAACCAATTGCATGCGACGTTCTTCTGTTAATGCTGGAACATTTATAATCACTTGTTCACCGTCATTTTGAGGATTCAACCCAAGATTGGCATGCAAAATTCCTTTACTAATCTCATCAAGCATTCCTTTTTCCCAAGGTTTAACCATAATGGTTTTTGCATCTGGGGTATTAACGTTAGCTACCTGACTTAATGGAACCTGACTTTCATAATACTCAACAGTCACACTATCTAACATAGACGGGGTTGCTTTGCCAGCTCGAAGTTTTCCTACTTCTCCTGCGACATGGGTCAATGCTTTTTCTGCAGCAACTTTCAATTCGTCAAGAATCATCTTTATATCATCGTTCATATCCTAAATTCGGTAGTTTCAGGCAAAGAAAATTAATTATTAGCAGTGTTACAAGAATATTATTCGACAGACATAAAGCGAGGTTGAAATTACAACAATTAGAGCAAAGAAAAGAGCATTTGTAAATATATTTTTCTCGAGATATACAAATGTAAATGACAACAAAATGGACAATGCCATTGACGCATATATTATTAAATCTTGGTTTGAAAAGATTAGTGCCGTCATTAAGCCCAAAACTAATTGAGCTAAAAATATGTAATTGATATTTTTACTCAAATTTGGAAATCTAAACGAATAGCTGTTCAATTTTAAAAGATGAAATAAGATACTAAATAATATGATTGGCGATGTAATTTTAAGAAGAACAATCCTACTTGGATGGCTTGTTGAGGATAAATTAGGGATCATTGCTGTCACTTTATCAGGGTTATCCAATAAAAAAAATATGCCTATTGCACTGACGATAACCATTCCTAGATTAACCAGTGACATTAGTAAACCCCGAACATTAAAAATTCCAACTTGTATGAACAAAATTATGATGGGTATAAAAAAGAGAACACTTTGATTGTAAAAAGCTTGTGATATGCCCAGGATAAACCCTAAATAAATGAGATGTATTTTAGCATAATTGGGAATTTCTTTAGCCCTAAAAATCAAATAAAAAGCCGACAAGAAAATCGCTCCATAGATGGTGATTTCCAGTGATAAATTAACTATGAAAAAAGCAGAAAAGAGGGAGAACAGTACCGAAGGTAGGGCGGTTTTCTTATTTAAAATTTTAAATCGAAAACATAAAAAGTTAAGAATCAAACCCTCGAGATAAAGTAAGAATATTAGCCCTATTTTTTGAACAGAAAAATCAGGTAAGATGTAGACATAGAAGAGATTAATCAAACCAGCTAGGATAAATCCAAAACTATTTTTTTGTGTTAGTAATTTTATCAATTGTAAATTAATTTTAAAAGTGAAAATCTCCTGTTCTTGTATGTTGGAATGATTATTTTATCGGAAGAAACTTGCATTGCTCCTTCAGGAATTACAGCTAGATAATCCAGTTCAGTTTTGATTAATTTTTGTCGAGTTGTTTGCCCATTATTGTAAATCGTGTATTGAACAACTTCGCCAGAATTTCGAAATTGATCATTGTACAAAAGTTGGATATATTTTTGCCCAACAAACAAGGCCGCCGAGCTAAAATAGCCACCGTCGTTAATCGTAATTTGATTTTTGGTGATTTTATGTTGCCACTCAGTAAAGAATTCGTTGTCGTAACTAAGGGTTAGAATTTCATTGAATTTATAAATATTTTTTGCAGTACTTTGAGAAATACCATTAATCACATAAACATCGCTTTCTGTGGTAATGTCTTTTTGTTCAGCTATTATAACAACGCCTCCATCCGATTTTGGAACGCAACTTTTTAGTTTAAAATCCCCCGAAATTGTATTGGAATTAAAAAAACCAGTGTTCAATGTTTTGAGCCATTTAGGATCAAATCGACGATAAACGGTTTCCCATGTTAATTTAGTCGAATTGAAGTTTGAAAATACTGCACCTACAAATCCAGATGAGTTAGGTAGACCATAAAATCCCGCAAATTGGGCGGCATCATTTGAACGATTATAAATCAAGGATCCTGACCCAATATTTGTTGTATCTGAGAATGTGTAGGAGTTAATAGTATCTGGTCTAATTGTCAGTATGATAGCCTTCACATTTGATTCAAGTTGGTTAGTCACATAGCAGTACAAGGAGACGACTCCTCTATTGTTAATGCATGCATCTTTTAAGGTGAGACGTTGCATATAATTAAACCTGTGACTCTTTTTATGGATCAAGTTGTAATTTAAATCAAATAAATAACTTTTAACTGTGGGATAATTATTTTCATAATTAAGCATACTTATGGATAATTGATTCAATGAATCATTTAGGCATAACTGAATAGTATTAGACCCCAATGGTTGCTTGTTTTGATGTGCGAATAAAATAATATCCTCTGATAGGGGCTTCAAGTCATAGGATAACCACGAACCTGTAATGATATAATTTTTTGCTGATTTATTTCTTTTTGATTTTATCATCAGAATCCCTTTTGGAGTCATCTGAATTTTCAAAATTTGTGATTTTTTCAAGTCAATATATAAACTTAAGTCCAAATTAAGATCACTATTGTAGCGTTCCAAGAAAACACTCTTGGAATAAAAACGATTGCGGTACCTCATCAGAAATACACCGGCTTTGTTTTCTCCAATAACTTTTGGGAAGATTGCTCCACCCTTTAATTTAATGGGGTTACTCCATTGCATTTCCTGAGCATGAAGCGATAAGTTGCCAGCCCAAAGAATAAGTATGATAAACCCTATTTTTTGAATGTATTTTTGCACGCGTTAAAGTACTACACAAAAGAACGAATTTATTAAATAAACTATCTATTGAAGCATCAAGTTATTCGCACGGTAGATCCCGAAAAAGCAATTTTGATTGGGGTAGAACCCAAAAATGTTCCCATAAACACCAATCATGTATATCTAGATGAGTTGGAGTTTTTAGCCTATACAGCAGGTGCTAAAAGTGTAAAGCGTTTTACCCAACGATTAGATTTCCCAAATCCAAAGACCTATTTTGGAAAGGGAAAGATAGAAGAGATTGCAGCCTATGTCAAGGCTAATCAAATTGATTGTGCCATTTTTGATGATGAGCTGACCCCCTCACAAATCAGAAATTTAGAAGAATTTATCTCATGTAAAATCATTGATAGAAGCAGCTTAATACTTGATATTTTTGCAAAAAATGCACGAACAGCTCAATCAAGAACTCAGGTAGAATTAGCACAAAGTGAGTACTTACTTCCTAGGTTGACCCGTATGTGGACACACCTCCAAAAGCAAAAAGGAGGAATTGGGATGAAAGGACCTGGTGAAAAGGAAATCGAAACGGATCGAAGGGTTATTCGAGATAAAATTGCTAAACTAAAAAAGGACCTTGCTCACATTGATAATCAGAGTTCCACCCGAAGGAAAAATCGTGAATCGCAATATAGAGTGGCTTTGGTAGGATATACCAATGTGGGTAAATCTACGCTGATCAATCTTTTGGCAAAGTCAGATGTACTGGCTCAAGATAAACTCTTTGCAACACTTGATAGTACTGTTCGTAAGGTCGTATTTCCCCCAGACCCCATCACGTATCAGCCTTGCATTTTTTTGCTTTCAGATACTGTTGGATTTATTCGTAAACTCCCTCATCAACTGATTGAAAGTTTTAAGAGTACCCTAGCAGAGGTGATTGAGGCTGATATTCTTCTTCATGTTGTTGATGTAAGTCATCCCCAGTTTGAGGAGCAAATGACAACAGTATCTCATACCCTTGCCGAGATTGGAGCTAGTGATAAACCTGTAATTACCATCTTCAATAAGATAGACCAATATCACCCGTTGGCTTCTTCGGATGATATTTTTCAAGATACCACCATTTATGATATCCCTACCCTCAAAAAAACATGGATGGCCAAATTGAATCACAACATTGTTTTTATTTCAGCTAAGAAGGATCAGAATATCGATGAACTGAAAGACTTGATTCGCAAGAATATTTTGGAGCTGCGTTAGTTGTTGTGCACTAATTTTTTTTAAGGCGGAAGGCCTTATTTCATAATCGCCTTCATTGCCATTGCAACACCGTCTTCTTTATTGGTTTTAGTGATGTAGTCAGCCATTGCCAAGACTTCTGGTTTTGCATTGCCGACAGCCACCCCCATACCTACTGCTTCCAACATTTCCATATCGTTGTAATTGTCACCAAATGCAATGACTTCTCCCCAGTTTAAATCCGTAAATTCTTGGTCTAAGAGCGTTTGTATGGCTGATTTTTTAGATATCTTTTTGTTGGCTATTTCCAAATAGGTATCCTTTGATTTATATACATGTAGTTCGTCTTGGTATGAGCCAATTAATGATTCATAGATTTTTGCAATATCCTCTGCAGGCCCCATACACATTACTTTATGAGCACCTCTGTTGGTTTGTTTAAATTCAGAAAGGGTGTCTTGTATATTACGAACTACAGGCTCTACCTTAGTATTATTGGTTTCACGTTCTGCCCAATAATCCCATTGAGGTACAAACCAATCATCTGAATGGTATATGCTTACATGTACTTCAGTTCCTGAAGCTAATGCAGCAATTTGACTTACAATTTCAATGGGGATTTCCATACTTGTCAACACACGTCTACCTGCAAGAATAAGCCCACCGTTATAGGCAATTAACGGGCTTTCTTCAATGGACAAGTCACGTTGCAAGTGTCTCATTGCATCCGGCATCCTCGAAGATGCAAGTACACAATGACAGGCATCTTTAATGCGATTGAACTGAGTGATTGTTGCAGGCGATAATCCTCTATCTTTATTTAGAAGAGTACCATCAATATCCGAGCAAAGTAGCTTGTAATTCATTTTGCTGCGAAAAAAAATACCAAAAATGAAAGATTTAGAAAATATACAAATAGATTTCCTCCGTTTAGTAACATTTTTGCTTAACTGCGATTGTTTTACCTTTGTTCACGTATCTGAAAATATACCTGTATGAAATTAAAAAATTATGCTGAAGGAAGATGGCAAGCTCATCAAGGTGATGGAGTAGCCCAACATCATGCAATCACAGGCGAACTGATTGGCACTGCGAGTAGTGAGGGTCTAGACTATGAGGCTATGGCTCATTATGCTCGTACCGTTGGAGGTAAGGCTCTTCGTAAAATGACGTTTTACGAACGCGGATACATGTTGAAGAAATTGGCGTTGTACCTAACTGAAATAAAAAAGAAGTATTACGCTATCAGTTATCAATCAGGTGCTACGAAAAGTGATAGTTGGGTAGATATTGATGGAGGTATTGGTACCTTGTTTACCTATGCAAGTCTGAGAAGACAGATGGGGAACCAGTCTTTTTATGTGGATGGAGATACAGCTAAAATAAGTACCAACGGAACATTTGTTGGGCAACATATCATGAGTCCAAAACAGGGTGTGGTAGTGCATATCAATGCGTTTAATTTTCCTATTTGGGGAATGCTCGAAAAACTCAGTGCCAATCTTTTGGCGGGGGTTCCGGCGATTGTAAAACCATCTGAAATGACGTCCTACCTTACCCAAGCCATGGTAGAAGACATTGTTGCCAGTGGGATAGTGCCTGAAGGAGCAATTCAATTGGATTGTGGTCGTGGACACGGAATATTAGACAAGCTCACTTCACAAGATTTAATTACGTTCACAGGTTCTGCTCAAACCGGACGAATGCTCAAATCCATGCCACACATCATCGAGAATGCTATTCCGTTCAACATGGAGGCCGATAGTCTGAATGCAGCTATACTTGGAGAAGATGCAGCACCAGGAACACCCAACTTTGATTTATTTATCAAAGAAGTTCGTAGAGAGATGACCACAAAAGCAGGTCAAAAATGTACAGCAATACGAAGAATTATTGTTCCTGAAAAATACCTAGAAGATACTCAAATCGCCTTGGGCAAAAGTTTATCCAAAACTACAATTGGAGACCCTGCTCAAGAAGGTGTTCGAATGGGAGCATTGGTCAATCGGGCTCAAATGGATGTGGTTAGAAATCGAATCCAAGAACTAGCTAAAAATACACCTATTGTAAGTGGAAGTTTAGATCAATTTGACGTATTGGGAGCAGACAAGAACAAGGGTGCTTTTGTGCCACCAATTCTGATGCTCAATGATAACCCCATGCAAAAAACAGATAGTCATGAGGTAGAATGTTTTGGTCCGGTGAGTACATTGATGCCCTACCAAGATTTGGATCAAGCCATTGAGTTGGCCAAAATGGGTAAGGGGTCATTAGTAAGTACCATTGCTACTTCTGATGTGGACACAGCTACTCAATATGCGGTAGAAGCATCGGCTTATCACGGCAGAATATTAGTGCTAAATGAAGCGTCTGCACCTGAAAGTACAGGTCATGGTTCTCCTATGCCACAGCTCATGCACGGTGGTCCAGGTAGAGCAGGAGGTGGAGAAGAACTAGGAGGAATGGGAAGTGTAAAACACTACCTCCAACGTACGGCATTGCAAGGACATCCATCCATGCTGACAGAAATCACACAGCGATACCAGTATGGTGGAGCATACAAAGAGAAAGATGTTCATCCGTTTCGCAAATACTTTGAAGACTTAGAAGTGGGAGATACCGTTGTTACAGCCAAGCATACCATTACGACTACCGATATTGTGAATTTTGCCAATGTAAGTGGCGATAACTTCTACGCACACATGGACGAAACATCCCTGGAGGGAACCACTTTCGAAGGAAGAGTTGCCCATGGCTATTTTGTGTTGAGTAAGGCTGCAGGATTATTTGTTGATGCTAAAAAGGGTCCTGTTTTGTTGAATTACGGATTGGATGAATGTCGATTTACCAAACCCGTATATCCAGGAGCTACCATCGGGGTGCGATTTACAGTCAAAGAGAAAATTAATCAAGAAAAGAAAACCGAAGACGACGTGGCAAAAGGCATTGTCAAGTTTTTGGTAGATGTATATGATGAAACAGGAGATACCGTAGCACTAGCCACGATATTAACGATGGTAAAGAAAAGAAATCAAGCAGACGAGATATAATGAACGCAGTAGATCAAGGAAACGTAACCTACGCCATAGAGCAAGGAATAGCCACCATTGAATTTTCGCATCCGTTGAGCAATTCATTGCCGGGTAAGGTATTGGCCAAATTAGCAGATACCATTTCTACATTGGGTCAGGATGATACCGTTAAAATTTTGGTAGTACGAAGTGCAGGTGAACGAGCCTTTTGTGCAGGAGCGAGTTTTGATGAGTTGGTGGCCATTGATGATTTAGCCACAGGCAAGGTCTTTTTTTCAGGGTTTGCCAATGTGATCAATGCATGTCGCACGTGCCCCAAATTAATTATCGGAAGGGCACAAGGCAAGGCTGTAGGCGGAGGAGTAGGATTAGCTGCTGCTTTTGATTATACCCTAGCGACTCAACATGCCTTTGTAAAACTCAGTGAGTTGGCTGTAGGAATAGGTCCATTTGTTGTGGGCCCAGCTGTAGAACGAAAAATGGGGGTTTCTGCCATGAGTCAGTTGGCTATTAATGCTACCGAATGGCAAAGTGCAGAGTGGGCAAGATCTAAGGGGCTATATACGGGAGTGTACGATACTGCCGAAGCCATGGATGAAGCGATTGATACATTAGCCAATCGACTTTGCCAGTCTAATCCGGAGGCCATGCGACAATTGAAAAAAATCTTTTGGCAAGGAACAGAGCATTGGGATCAGCTTCTCGCCGAACGTGCAGAAATCAGTGGGCAACTCGTCCTCTCTGACTTTACCAAACAAGCCATCGCCAAGTTTAAGGCGAAGTAAGGGCAATTTAAGTGTATTTTGTTTCGTTAGGTTATGACGAATTACTATGAAATTAACTCTAAAGTTATTATCTATTTCTTTTTTTTTGTTGGGTTGTAAGTCATCTTCGAAGACTCCGTTTGTTGATGTGAATTATGGTAACGACCCCATTATGAATTTTCAGGTCCATACGGATACAATAACAGTTAATCATGAGATGGATCGTCCCAAGGGTGATTTTAGTATTTCAGTAGTTTCTGAACCAGAGAATTGGACTACATACCCAATTACCTGTAACAATAAAGTTTTGCTGCATTATATGTAAATAAGTGAATCATTAAAATGTTTGTGGTTAAAGGGGGATGGTATTGTGTCTCATGCTCGTGACTCTCTGGGTTACGCCATTCTTGATCAAAAATTATATTGCATAGGATTGGATCATAAGATATTGTATGAAATTTCAGAATTTGTGTATACTGATAAGCGAATAGGTACTAAACGTTATATAGCTGACATATTTTCGTACATGTTACAACCCAGTATTTTTCGTATTGATAATATCTTATATTTCCCGATCAAAGCTTATGGAATTAGATTTGATGCGAGATAATGATTTAGATTTAATGTCAAGAAATCTAGAGTTATATGAATCTTCATTCAATTCGCTTTACTAAATTGTAATTCAAAAATGAAATTAATGGATTATTTACATCGTGTAGTCTTATATATCTTATTGATTTTAGTGGTAGTCGGTTCTCTTTTTTAGGAACTGGAAAAACAGATCGACCCATTCTGTTGGGGGTGGTATTATTAATTATGTTGAGTTATATTGTTAAAATGATAAGAGATGATTCTTCATCAAAAAGTAAATAACATAGGGGATGCTATTCGTGGCATCCCTTTCTACTTCACGATTTTTTCAAACTGCAAGGACTCTGCTCTTTTTAGGAGTTCGTCTTTTGTAAACCAAGCGTTCTCGGTATTGTTTATCGCACTGATATAGCGGTCTATCCCAAAGCTAATTTCTCGTACTTTTTTGTATGATCGGCGAGCCCTTCGACTGTACTTATTGCGATATAAAATGAACCCATTTGTGCCATATACATCAATTTTGTATTTGTTTCTCGATCGATCTTTCGCATACAATCCGTTGTATATGTGGTTTTGTTTACCTTTCGTTAGCAAGTCAAAAATGCCGTATGCCCACAATCCTTTTTTGTCGTTGTAGAAATAACCACTAGCCTGCCAATGACCCACCATTTCTTTTGACCACCGAACATACCCTCTATTTCGAGCATAAGACCAAC
>JAKMFK010000309.1 GCA_022425465.1 Bacteroidia bacterium
ATATAGGATAGATGAAAAGGATAAAAAGCACCTTCAGTATAAAGAATTTAGAGAACCTCTCAGGTATTAAAGCCCATACTTTACGGATATGGGAGAAACGTTACAATCTTTTAGAGCCCGAACGAACGGATACGAATATTCGTCGTTACAGCTTAGACAGTTTAAAAAGATTGTTGAACGTTACCTTACTCTACAACCACGGTTTTAAAATCTCTAAAATCGCCAGCCTTAACGAAGAAGAAATTCCTGAATTGGTGCGAAGTATTGCTCTAAAATCCAATTCTGAACAGGTAGCAATCAATGCATTTAAGTTGGCTATGATCAACTTTGATTATGACTTATTTGACACCAACTATAACGAAATTCTTCAGCATCACGATTTTCAATATGTTTTTTTGAATGTCTTTATGCCCTTAATGCGTGAACTTGGAATCTTATGGCAAACAGGTGCAATCTCACCTTCTCATGAGCATTTTATCACAAATTTGATCAAACAAAAAATACATCTTCAAACAGAAACATTACAACGTAAAAAGCCGCAACGTACGGATCATCCCATCTTTGTCATCTTTTTGCCAGAAAATGAAATTCACGAGCTCGGTGTATTGTATTTAAATTATTTGATATTGAACAGTGGCTATAGAACTATCTTCTTAGGTCAATCGCTTCAAACTACTAGTCTTGAAACACTTTATAGCTACAATTCTAAATTTTATTTTGTATCCTACTTAACAGTAGAGCCTAATAAAGAGGAGATTATGCCCTTCTTGACTAACTTCCATCAAAACCTTTTGGAAGACAGGGACTCTAAACTCCTTTTATTTGGACCACAGCAAATTGAAATCGATACAGATAAACTACCAGGTCAAATAGAATTGTTCCGTTCTGTCGAATCTTTTATAGCCAAATACCTCGAAGAAACAGTATTTGTTTAATATTTTCTTCCGTAATCACTACATTTTCGTAATTTTATTCATCAGTTTAACTATTATAGATTGCGATGAAAAAGTTATTTGACCGTATCAGTGGTGAGTGTAGTAAGATTGTAACCCAAACCTACAGTACCTCTTTTTCTATGGCTACAAAGATGTTACATACATCCATCAGGCCTCATATTTACAACATTTATGGCTTTGTTCGCTTTGCAGATGAAATTGTAGATAGTTTCCATAATTATCCTAAAAAAGAATTACTAGACCGTTTTGAAGAGGACTTGTATTTAAGTTTAGACCAAAAAATAAGCCTGAACCCCATACTCAATTCGTTTCAGCAAACGGTTAATGAGTTTGAAATTGACCGCGAGTTAATCGCTGCTTTTATGAAAAGTATGCGTTGGGATTTAGATAAAAAAGTTTATGATACAGAAGAAGATTATAAATCCTATATCTACGGTTCTGCAGATGTGGTAGGTCTAATGTGTCTAAAAGTATTTGTTAAAGGGGATGACGTACAATACAACAAGCTTAAGCCTTCAGCCATGGCTTTGGGATCTGCTTTTCAAAAAGTAAACTTCCTTAGAGATTTAAAAGATGATTTTCAAGACTTAAACAGAACTTATTTTCCCAGTGTCAACTTCAACCAATTTGACGAGAGTTCTAAATCATCCATTATAGCAGAAATTGAAAGTGATTTTGAACATGCCCTCACCGGAATATTTAAACTTCCGATGGAGGCTCAATTCGGTGTTTATACCGCTTATAAATATTACTCCAAACTTCTTAAAAAACTAAAAAATACACCTTCAGTCAACATACAGAACACTAGGATTAGAGTTCCTAACTATCAGAAAATAAGTCTATTTGCTAGTAGTTATTTAAAATATAGGTTTAACTTACTTTAAAACCCTCACTCAATGACCTTTTTGTGGATCCTGACTCTTATTATTACTTTTTGTGTGATGGAATTTATGGCCTGGTTTTCCCATAAATACATCATGCACGGTTTCCTTTGGTCTTTGCATAAAGACCATCACATTAAAGACCATAAATCGTGGTTCGAGCGCAATGATTTATTCTTTATTTTTTACGCCCTTGTGAGTTCTGGTTTTGTCATTCTATGGGGTGAGGCTAATTTTTGGGCCGGCTTGCCTATTGCGGCAGGTATATTTATTTACGGGATGACTTACTTTTTAGTTCATGACGTTTTTATTCACCAAAGATTCAAGTTGTTTCGAAATGCAAACAGCAAATATGCAAGAGGCATACGCAGGGCACACAAAATTCATCATAAAAATATTCACAAAGAAGATGGTGAATGCTTTGGAATGCTTTGGGTACCCTTAAAATACTTTAAATAGCTTAGTATTATTAGAGCTTTAACCAGTTATTGGTAAACTCGCAATTTCTGTTAGATTTGTTTAAATAGATATAAGTGCTTTCTATTTTTTCTTGCATCCACTCTTTAATCGTATTTAATTGCTTTTCCTTAAGGGCTAAAGCCTTGATTTTAACATAGTCAGTAGAATAATCAGCTTTATGCTCATCAAAACGATTACTGACTTTAAGAATCTTGTACTTTTTCAACCCGGATCGA
>JAKMFK010000031.1 GCA_022425465.1 Bacteroidia bacterium
AAAAAGACTTAGCAGACACTATCAAATTAAATTTAGAGCTAGAAGAATACCATCCAATTGTTGTACGTGACGGTCTTGATGCCATAGCTGCTTTTAAAGAACAAAGTTTTGATTTGGTGATTTTAGACATTATGATTCCCTCTGTTAATGGAATTGAAGTTTGTGAGAATATTCGACTTCAGGATTCAAGTGTTCCTATTATGTTCTTGAGTGCTAAAAGTAGATCCGAGGATCGAATATTAGGCCTGAAAAAGGGTGGGGATGATTACCTAACCAAACCATTTAACTTAGAAGAGCTCATATTACGAATAGGTAACCTAATAACTAGAAACGAGACCAATACATCAAGTTCAATAACAAGTTATAGTTTTGGTGATAACTCAGTTGATTTTGATAGTTATGAGGCTGTTGGAAAGCAAGGGAAGTTTACGTTAACAAATAAAGAATCACTCTTACTTAAATTATTAATTGAAAATGAAGGGGAGGTTGTGAGTAGGGAACGAATATTGCAAGCAGTATGGGGATATAGTGTATACCCAAGTACGCGTACCATTGATAATTTTGTTTTAGCTTTCCGTAGATATTTTGAGGATGACCAAAAAAATCCAAAATATTTCATCTCACTTCGAGGTGTTGGGTATAAGTTTATGAACCCATCGTAATCTGGTTTAGTTCAAATTAGTTGTTTATAACTTGACTAGCCTCAAGCATTTGCATGATATTGCTTCTTTTATTTTTGTAGCATATCTATGCACGAACAAATACTTATCGTTGATTTTGGTTCACAATTCACACAACTTATAGCTAGAAGGGTTAGAGAGCTTAATATCTATTGTGAAATTCATCCCTACAACAAACTTCCAGAATTAACAGATCAAATAAAAGGAGTAATTCTGTCTGGTAGCCCATCTTCGTGTACTGATACCAATGCTCCTGTTGCTGATATTGATTGGATGAATCTTCAAATTCCTGTTTTAGGGTTGTGTTATGGTGCTCAATTTTTAGTAGCATCCAATGGAGGAAAGGTTGAAAAATCAACACACAGAGAGTATGGAAGAGCAAATATTACTATTTCTGGAACAGATTCACTTTTTAATGGGATCGAAGATGGAAGTCAAGTGTGGATGAGTCACGGAGATACGATATTGGAAATGCCAAATAATACTTGTGTTCTTGCAAAAACTGAAACGATACCTGTTGCAGCTTATCGATTTATTGACAAAGAAATTTATGCTGTTCAGTTTCATCCTGAGGTAAGTCATAGTTCAGATGGGAAACTTCTTTTAGCGAATTTTACTATAAAAATATGTGGATGTGTTGGTGATTGGACTCCCGCTCATTTTGTGTCTGAAAGTGTTGAACATTATATGGAATTAATTGGTTCTGACAAAGTTATAATGGGCCTCTCGGGAGGAGTAGACAGTTCTGTTGCAGCATATATTCTTCACAGAGCTATCGGTGATAATTTGGTTGGAATATTTGTAAACAACGGAGTATTAAGGAAAAATGAGTACGAAGATGTCTTGGAGGCATATAAGGGTTTGGGTTTAAATGTTATAGGAGTTGATGCTTCAGATTTATTTATTAATCGATTAAAAGGAATATCTGATCCAGAAACGAAACGAAAAATTATAGGGAATACGTTCATTGAAGTTTTTGATCAAGAAGCGAGTAAAATTAAAGATGCAAAATGGCTTGGACAAGGAACCATATATCCCGATGTAATCGAGTCTGTATCAGTCAATGGACCATCTGCAACCATTAAATCTCACCACAATGTTGGTGGTTTGCCCGATGATATGGAACTTCAGTTGGCAGAACCACTTCGATTGTTATTTAAAGATGAAGTTCGAAAGATTGGTGTTGAACTTGGTGTTCCTAATTTGATACTTGAGAGGCATCCCTTTCCTGGTCCTGGATTATCAATTCGAATTATTGGGGAAATTAGTCCAGAAAATGTATCTACTCTTCAGGAAGCAGATGCTATTTTTATTAATGAAATGAAAGATCAAGGATTTTATCATAAAATTTGGCAGGCTGGGGCAATATTTTTACCCATTCAGTCAGTTGGTGTTATGGGAGATGAGCGTACTTACGAAAATGTGATAGCATTAAGAGCAGTAACTTCTGTTGATGGGATGACTGCTGATTGGGCAGATTTACCCCATTCTTTTTTAGCATCTGTAAGTAACAAAATAATAAATCAAGTTAAAGGTATTAATCGTGTTGTATATGATATTAGTTCCAAACCCCCTGCAACTATTGAGTGGGAGTAGATTTACAAGACTATTCATATTGTCCTTTTTGATTTCATACAATTCGTATGCTAATCTCACAAAATCAAAATATTTCAGCTTCAGAAAGGGATTATCGTCCAATATTTTAACTAAAGAAAACAAAACTGAAAATCAAGATTCGCTTTATGAGATAACTTTTAGAGGTAAAAAATTTCTAGTTCATCCGCACAAGAAGTCCTTTGAAATAGCAGTTTTACTTCCGTTTCATACGGATGCTGTAAATAGCCCAATAGATAAAAAGAGGGCCAATATTATGTTGGAATATTATCAGGGTATAAAAACGGCTATTAAACAAATTGATAGTTTAGATTCAAAATTTATCATTTCCTTTCATGACACAGACAATGATACAAACCAACTCAAAAAAATATTAGCATCTTCAGAAATGAAGAGTGTTGACATCATTATTGGACCTACTAATCGGAATCAAGTTCAAATAGCCAGTAGCTATTGTAAGTCCCACAAAATCC
>JAKMFK010000041.1 GCA_022425465.1 Bacteroidia bacterium
GCATTACATTTCTTTATTTTCTCTTCAGAAATTTCGGATAATCTAATCTTCTTATCACTCGATAAAAGATTTTTTATATCGTTAATTGTATGATAATTAGCCAACTCCATCATTTTAACGAAATTAAGCGTTTCTGCTTTCTAGAGCTAATTTGGTAATTACAGCCTTTGTATTTGCGGAAAAATCACCTTTCATCATCCAATCATAATATCCCCTATTCTCCTTGAAAACATCTACAACTCGTTTATTGATATATTTCCCAAAATTAAAGTATGCCTCACCATCAGAACCTCTTTTAATTCGTCTTGCAAAGTCGAAAAACTCACTTTCACCACTAAAAGCATGCAAAAAGTCAATGTCATTTTCTAATTCATCGTAAAAATCAACTTGAGCTTTAATCACTTCCCAAGTTGCTATTGTATCTGCCTTTGCTGAATGTGCATCTACTAGGTTTTTATTGCAATATTTTTGATATGCTGCACCCAAATTTCGAGGCTCCATTTTGTGGAATATACGTTGAGCATCAATAAATTTACGATTGGTATTAAACTTAATTTCCGCTCGATAAAACTCTTCAGCCAACATTGGGAAATCAAATCGGTTACTGTTAAAACCTCCAAAATCAGAATCACCTAAAAAAGTATTCAATTCAACCGAAAATTCTTTAAATGTTGGTTTACCAACTACATCTTTATCCCAAATTCCATGAATTTCAGACACTTCGGGTGGAATTGGAATTGTTGGATTGAGCACTTGATGCAAATGCTCTTCTTTTCCATCTGGATGAATCTTAATGCAATAAATCTCAACTATTCGATCTTTAGCAATTTGAACACCTGTGGTTTCAAGATCAAATACAATAAGTGGTTTTCTTAAAATTATATTCACACAACAAAGGTATCTGTGTTTTTTCTAAACACCCCAATAACGAAATCGCATTATCCACTTCTTATGGGCTAAAGCTAGGGAAGCAGAATAAAAAGTAACACAGTCTCTATGGCTATTTGTTTAAAAGTTTGGGATGATTGCACACTTGCAATATTTAATATTGTAGTTCATAAATGGGATTTAAAGCAGTTCATATCTCTTGTGATGATACAACATCTGAAACCCTTTCATTTTTATTACAAGAAAATGGATATGAGGGCTCATCCTTCGAAAAAAACCAATTAATAGCTTATTGTAATATTTCTTCTTTTGACGCCAATAAACTTAAATCCATTCTCAAACCATTTGGAATCAAACCTAACAAAATACAAGAAGTTAATAGCCAAAATTGGAATGAAATATGGGAAAGTAATTTTGTGAATGCAGACATTGGAAGTCAGATTCATGCTAGAGCACCTTTTCATTCACCCAAAAATGTAAAACACGACATCATCATTTCACCTAAAATGGCATTTGGAACTGGGCATCATGAGACAACGCAACTATCGGCTATTGCACTGGAGAAATTAGACTGCTCAGATAAGGTTATCCTCGATATGGGTTGTGGTAGTGGACTTTTAGCGATATTAGCATCACAGAAAAATGCTAAAAAGGTTATCGCTATTGATTACGACCAAAACTGTATAGCCAACACCAAGGAAAATATACAATTAAATAATGCCAAAAACGTTATCACTATTCAAGACGATTCCCTCTCTCAGGTGGATGAGAATTTAGACATTATCGTGAGTAACATTGTAAAAAACATTAACCTTAATCTACTCCCTCAATTCATTGAAAAACTTTATGATAATGGCATATTAATTCTTTGTGGTTTTCTTGCCGAAGACATGAATGTCCTAATCCAGGAATCTCAGAAACACGGGCTAAAGTTTATAGATCAAAACACAAAAAATGGCTGGTTACAAACTCAATTTATTAAATAAAATGTGGTCAAAAAAATACATACTGATACTTTTTCTATTTAACTCATTTCTATCTTGGGCACAACCCCGATCGTTTTCAAGAAACCCATCTGTTTTTATTAAAGAGTACGTTAAATTTCTTCAACCTCAAGCTGAAAAGCAAGGCCAAGAGCTTTTGGAGACATTTTCGACTAAATGGGATTCTGGGAAGTTTGTCGAACCTGAACAACGAAACATCATATCTGTAGCCAATTTAATGTTGATAAACGATTTTGATATTCCTTATTTCTTTCTTCTCACTGAAACAATGTTGTATGCAAAAGACTCAATAGATGAACCCAAATACATCAATTGGTCAAAGGCATTAGTCCCATCATTAAACTCAGGAAATCAAACCTTTATTACTCTCATAAAAGCTTCTAGAAATTTATTCCGTGACAATACAATTTATGAATCCAAAACAAAGAAATGGTATAGTAACTCCCCTGATTACCGATTTATTTTTGAGGATAATCGTGTAAAAATATCGTTTAAAAACATTGACTTAACTTGTCAAGCTCAAGTAGATCAAATCAAAATCTACAATACCTCTGGTAGTTATTACTTGGATACTGACGAATGGCTTGGGAAAAGTGGAACCATGACATGGGAACGCGTAGGCTTTGGCAAAAACAGTATTTATGCAGATATACATAGTAACTACAAACTAAAATTTGAACGTGCAGAGGTAAAAATTGATACTGCACTTTTTACTAGCAAAGACTTTTTAACAAAACCATTGCAAGGGAACTTAATTGATAGAGCCTCAAGTGCCGATAATATCGATAAAGAAGTATTACAAAATTCCCAATTCCCTCAATTTTATTCATTTGATAAAAATATTGAACTAGGCTCTTACCTAGACAATACTGTTCAATTCAAAGGGGGGTTTGCCATGAAAGGTACTGAAACCATATCAACAGGTAGCCCTGAATTTCCATCGGTCATTGAAATTTATTTCAAAGACAAAAGAAGAATCTTGGCCAAATCACCCTATTTTACCCTGAAAGAAGGTAAAATTAATGCCATGGAAAGTGAAGTGACTATTTTGACTGATAGTGGCACCATTTTTCATCCTAATCTTAAATTCAACTTAAATTTAGATAAAAAAATTCTCATTCTTATTCGTGGAAAAGAAGGTCTGAAACAGGCTCCCTTTTATGACAATGATCATCAGATTGACATTTTTGTTGACAAAATCATCTGGAAACTCGATTTACCTAAAATTGAATTTGACGTAGACGGAGAGGAAAAAAAAGCCTTTATAGAGTCACAAAGTTTCTATAAAGAGGTTCGATATGAGAAAATCCCACGAGGAATTCTAAAGTACCACCCCTTATCAAAGATGAGAAACTTCGTCATTCAGTACAGAAAAAGGGAATTCACACTCAATGAATATGCGAATTGGATGGGTAGTAAACCCCTTTATCTCAAACCTCAAATTATTGAATTAGCCGATTTAGGATATCTATTTTTTAATCCAGCCACAGATAGTATAAAAATCAGAAGAAAACTCGACCATGCAGTTTTATCTCATAAAAAACTTATGGATTATGATGTAATCCGATTTTCATCGGTTATTTCTGCAAGATCAAATGCATTTTTAAACCTCATTAACAACAATTTTAATATTGAGGGTGTAAGAGCTTTTAAATTTAGTGATAGTCAAAGTGTTTATGCTTTCCCACATGAACAAACAGTCATTCTAAAAAACAAACGCCGCATGGAGTTTGGTGGTCGACTGACCGCTGGAAAATTTGATTTTTATTCCGATAAATTTGAATTTGATTACTTCAATTTTGATATCTC
>JAKMFK010000048.1 GCA_022425465.1 Bacteroidia bacterium
TGCCACATAGGTAGTGGACAGGGGGAGTTTGTATGAAGTGGCAATAGCTATTAAAATGGCTGCAATAACCAAATTGATACTCGCCCTTAATTTATCAAAAGCTGGGGCTCCAATCCCATTATTTTCATGGGTAACTGGTGTAAAGGTTTTACCTAAGTAAAGAAGTTGATCTTTGGATAATAATTTTCTAAATAAATGATTTGCTCCGATAAAAAAGCGAACTAAATAGCGGGACAATGCATTAGGCTTAAACCGTTCACGGGTTTCAAATTGATTGGATAAATCCAATGATGTTTTCACCACTTTTTTAGCTTTTGACGAAAAAACAAGTGTCAAAATCATTACGACACCTGAAAGTAATAAGAACAAGGTTGGGGTAGCTACCTTGTCACTTAAGACACCCATGCTAAACTCATTTGCAGCTAAACCTGAACTGACCCATGCTTCATAAGACTGAAAGGCTGCAATTGGAACTCCGATAAAATTGACCAAATCGTTACCAGCGAAGGCTAATGCAAGTGCAAATGTTCCAACTCCAATAATGATTTTAAATACATCTCCTTTTAAAAAGCGGATGATGATTAAAGATGTTAAATACCAAAACACAAAACTCAATAGATTGACCAATATAGTATTGTTTTCAATAAACCCATTGATGGTTAACCCTGAGAGAAACTCAAATTTTAGGTTGGCGTATGGAGTACTTTTTATACCCTTAATAAGAATAAAGTTAAAAATTGAGGCTAGCGCCAAGCCACCAAAGAGTGCATTTAGTGAAGCTGATTTTTTATCGTATTGATAACTGTAGATCAGTCTTGATATCCATTGGGAGATGGCACCAATTGTAAAAGCGATAAATATGGACAGTAAGATTCCTAATATAATTTGAGAAGCTTTTTCTGTATTGATATAATTCGAAAGCTCAACGAGTGTTCCTCCACTATTGATAATTTTAACTGCTGCAATTACTACAGCGGCGCCGAGTAGTTCAAAAACAATTGATACTGTAGTTGATGTTGGGAGTCCTAAGGTATTGAAAAAGTCTAGCAGCAAGATGTCAGTCATCATCACTGCCATAAAGATGTAGATGATCTCATCAAAGAAAAAAGCACTGGGATTAAATATACCCTTACGAGCAACCTCCATCATTCCATTTGAAGAAAAGGCTCCAAACGCAATTCCTAAGCTTGCTAATATCATGATGTTTCTAAATGAAATGGCCTTTGAACCAATAGCTGAATTCAGAAAATTTACAGCATCATTACTGACTCCTACGATTAGGTCACCTATAGCAAGGATGCCTAATAAGATGATGATGTAGAGGTAAATGTTTTCCAAAAAAATATCAAATATTAAAATCGAACAGCATAATTCAATGAAAAGGTACGTCCAATATTCCGAAGACTAAAATATTCACTTTCCTCATTAAACCCAATAAATTGGCTTTCCCGAGCATCGTCAAGTATATTGGTAACTTTAAATGTCAGGGTTCTATTCTTTTTTAGTTGTTTTATCAAGTTAAAGTTAAGGTTATTAAATGGCATTGTGTATACATCTGGATAAAATCCGTCCCCTACAACTTGTAGTGTTTTTCCTTGGACATTGAAAAACAGGCCACCTTGAATTCCCTTTTCTTGATTATTATATTCTATACCTGCATTGATTAAATAAGGGGATTGCCCTTGAAGTGGTCTTGAATCACCAAGCTCTTGACCATCTCTTAAACCAAGTTGTCTGAGTTTTAGCTCGTCCTCACTAAATTTTTCATCTGAAATGATATAAGATCCATTAAGATTTAAATTCCAGTTTGTCAAGCTGCTAAACCAACCGCTTAGATTTTTTCTAAGTTCCAATTCCAGCCCGAAAACATTTGCATTTTCTAAGTTTAAAGGCTTGTAATTTGATGTAGAGGCAGCAACAAAACCTATTTCGATAGGATCAGTCAAACTTTTATAAAATGCACTTACCGCAAAAAGCTGCGCGTTTTCTCCGTAAGCTTCATAACGAATATCAAAATTATCAATATAGGTAGGTTTGATATTAATATTTCCAATAAAGAACAAATTGGATAGGGGATCATATATTTCTGCTATAGAGGCTTCTTTAAAACTAGGTCTTGCTGTGGTTAGTGAATAGGCCAGTCTCAAGTTTTGATTCTCTTTCAAACTGTAAATGAAATTTAAAGAAGGGAAAACATT
>JAKMFK010000081.1 GCA_022425465.1 Bacteroidia bacterium
TCAACCAAAAGAACACGACTCTTGGAAGAGAAGGTTCTGATTATTCTGCTGCTATTTTTGCATTTGGATTAGATGCAGAATCGGTAACTATTTGGAAGGATGTTGAAGGAATTATGAATGCTGATCCTAAACAATTTTCAGAGGCAGAGCTCATCCCAAAAGTATCCTACAACGAAGCTATAGAGCTAGCTTATTATGGAGCTTCTGTTATTCACCCAAAAACTATTCAGCCACTTAAAAACAAGGCAATTCCACTTTTTGTTAAATCGTTTGTTGAGCCTTCATTGCCTGGTACAGAAGTAATCGAAAATGATAGTCGAACGCTTAATGATACACAATGTTACATCATCAAAAAGAACCAATCACTCATTACGATTGCCTCTCGCGATTTCTCATTTATTGTAGAAGATAATCTTGAGATTATTTTTAGTAAATTTAATGCAGTGGGTATTCAACTAAATTTAATGCAAAACTCAGCAATTAGTTTTATGTCATGTTTTAATATGAATGACACTAAAACAACGGCACTATTGGATGAGCTAAAAGATAAGTTTACGGTAAATATTCAAACGGGTTACACACTTTTAACGGTTTTCAATTATAACGATTCCAATACTCAACTCGAGAAGATCATTAATAACCGCAAAGTTGCATTGGAACAAAAATCAAGTTCTGCATTACAACTTCTACTTGTTGATTAAACTTCCATCGATTGGTCCCTGCTTGATTTCAACATCATCTTGATAGGTAATTGTACTTTTATTGCTTTGAATAGTCACATCAAAAACCCCATTTTTCTTACCATTAATAAAATTACCGGTTACTGATTGAACACCATCTGCTGTTGATTGAGTACACTTCCCATGAGGTTTTCCGTTTTTGAAGTAACCATCGATTATACCGTCAGGTGTTTTGAGCGTACCACGACCATTGAAAGCATTGTTTACCATGGTGCCTGTATAGGAATAGCGATCACTGATTGAATAGGTCCCTTGACCTTCCATTTTATCTTGTTGCCACTCACCTTGGTATGTAGTTTTATTTGAGTAACCAATTCTGCCTCCGCCATGTTTTTTACTCATGGCAAAACTTCCCGAATACGAGTACTTATAATATTCTGAGAAGAATTTTCCTTGCCCCCAAAAAAATCCAAGTTTAAAATCACCCTCATATTTATTACCAAATGAGTCCACATATTGACCTCTTCCGTGAGGCACACCATAAGTCCATTCACCTTTATATACAGCTACACCATCACCCCAAATCATTGAGCCTTGACCATCTAGGGTGTTCCCTTCAAGTTTCTTACCATCTGGTATCAATCGTATGCCTGTTGCTACTTTTAGTTCATTTGGATAGTTCTGTAGTGTTTTGAGCGTAGCTAAAATCCGAATATGGTATAATCTACTATTCTCAAAATAAAAATCCATTTGAAAGTCTTCAGTGCTCATTCTTCTAACATATTGATTGTCAGATACAAAATCCAATCCACCAGCTTTTTCCTGAATCTCATCAATATTCATTCCCCATATAACACCAAAAGGCATTTCTCCAATGTATTTTTGATAGGTATACCCACTGTCGTACAAAGAAATTTTTGAGAGTACAATGTTCGTATTGTATTCCATACTTATTCCAGACTTGAGATAATCCAATTTGAGTATTCTCAAGTAGGGGAGGAAAGATTCGATTGGTTTATCACTTTGAAAAGGCTTGATATAGTTGGAAATAGATGAGGATGTATAAGGTTTACCTAATAATTTCTCAGGTGATTCAGCAATAGCAGATCTGCTAAAAAAGCTTAATGCAAGGACTAAGATTATTTTAGTTGGTTGAATTCGCATGATTTATATAACGATGAACAAATGTATTTGCTATATGTTAGATAGCATAATGTGATTTTAATAAAGTTACATTTAATTAAATCATTAGATGAATTGTAATACAAATAAGTTGCTTTGAAGCTTTTGTGTTTTAATTTCGCGGACATAATCAATGAGCAATAAAGTACTTTTTAGATTTGAAGAAGACCCTGATAAAGAGGTTGTTGTAGAAGTAGGTGAAGGAGATACCATACTCGATGCTGCATTGGATAACGACCTTCATTTAAATCATAATTGTGGGGCAGTTTGTGCATGTAGCACTTGTCATGTATACATTGATAAAGGGATGAATGACTTGCCTGAAATATCAGATAAAGAAGAAGACTTTATTGATAGAGCTGAAAACCCAAAAATCAACTCTAGATTGGCTTGCCAATGTATTGTAAGTTCTAATATTGAGGTTACAATCCCAGATCAAAGCAGTATAATTGGACATTAAAATGGATAAAAATAAATTTTACGAACCCCCTATTAATTGGTCAGACTATGAGGATATTGCTCTGGCTCTTTATGAAAAATTTGGTGATGATTTTGATGAGTCTAAAATTTATCGAATTCGTTTTACTGACTTGCTTGACTGGGTGTTAGCCTTACCTAACTTTGAAGGTAAACGTCAAGATAGTAATGAAGGGCATTTGGAGATGATTCAGAGTAGTTGGGTATACGAATGGAGGGATAATCAATAGTAATATGATTTACGATACTTTTAAAACCATAAATACATTCATTTTTGACGTAGATGGTGTACTAACATCTGGAAAAGTATTGGCTCAAGATGACGGGTCGCTAACTCGTGATTTTAATATCAAAGATGGTTTTGCAATTCAATTTGCTGTGAAGCAAAATTACAGGCTTATTATTATAAGTGGTGGAAGTTCTCATGGAGTCAAGAACCGTCTTCACGGACTGGGTATTGAAGAAGTATATACAGGTGTATCTGATAAAAAAGAACTCTTTGTAAAGTTGATAAAAAAACACAATCTTGATCTAACCAAGACATTATACATGGGAGATGACTTTCCTGATATTTCATCCATGCGAATGTGTGGAGTCAAAACATGTCCTGCAGATGCTGCATGGCAGGTTAAGCAGGAAGCAGATGTTATTACCAAAGCTAAAGGAGGACAAGGTGCAGCAAGAGAAGTGATAGAGCAGGTACTTACTTTGCAAGACAAGTGGGAGAGTACAGAGCATTCTGTATGGTAATTTCTACAATCGTATATTACTTTATTAGCATAAGTCTATTAAACTCGCTTCATTTGTAATATGAAGTTTTTACAACGTTTCATAGTTCATAAATATCCCATTACATTATCCTTGTTTTTGGTATGGGTCTTATTCTTTGACGGGAATAGTGCTATTTTCATTTATAAACAATACAATGAACTCAAGAATCTCAAACTTCAAGAAGCATTTTTATCGAATGAAATAGCTGAAATGAAAGAACAGAAAGAAAACTTGTTTTCAGATGACGATAAACTTGAAACTTATGCTCGTGAAAACTACTATTTTAAAAAAGATGACGAGGATATTTTTGTTATCGAGGATAAGAAAGACTAGTTAAATTCTCTCTGAATTAATTCAAGCATATTTTGATGAATATTAGGGCTTCCAGCCAATATTGAATTCCCAAACACATAATTTTCTTTATTTTCAAAATCAGTAACTAATCCACCGGCTTGTTGCACAATGTAAGAGCCACCTGCTACATCCCACGGACTTAAATTGAGCTCGTAAAACGCATCAAATCTTCCACAAGCAGTATAGGCTAAATCTATAGCAGCACTTCCCATTCGTCTGATTCCTTTCGTTTCTCTCATCAATTTCTTTAGGCAGTTTGTGTATGCTTCCATCTCTTCAAACTTGTAATATGGAAATCCTGTTGCGATTAATGTATCAGCCATACTATTTCGTTTTGATACAGAAATTCTTTTGCCATTTAAGAATGCACCATCTGGTCTTCCAATAAAAGATTCATCATCAGCAGGAACAAAAACATGGGCATAAACAGGTTTTTTATTTTGATATAGAGCTATGGAGATGGCATATTTAGTGTGACCAAACAAGTAATTGGTTGTTCCATCTAGTGGATCAATAATCCAATATAAATCCTCATTTTTTTGGGTTGTTGTGTTTTCTTCAGTTAAGAATCCTGCGTTGGGTGTGATTTTTTTTAGTCCACTAACTAGCTTTTTTTCACTTTCAATATCTACATAACTGACCAATTGATTTAGACTTTTTTCTTCAACGTCGCTTGAAATTACTTTTGATTGGTTTTGGATTTGAAAGTTTCCAACTTCTCTAATTAAAAATTCAATATCTGAAAGCTGATGACTAGTTAGCATTTGTAATTTTTGCATTGATTTTTAAGATAGAATCCCAGGCAGTTTGAATATCTTTTCTTTCTCTTGTTTCGCTGTAATGTTCATCAATAAACTTCCTTGATTTGAGTGCAATTTCTGATAGATAATTGGGCTGTTTTTCAATTTTTTGAATCCCTTCTTCTAATTTCAATGCGAATTGATGAATATCTTTTTCAGGTACAGGTAAGGAGAATTCCTCTTTAAAATACTCATTCCCACCTTTTCCAGGATATCCGATAACAAGACATCCGCTAGCCATAGCTTCAATACTAGGTAGAGAAAATCCTTCATCTAAATTTGAACTCAAAAAAATACTGCTTTCATTCATGGTTTGAGCTACTTCTGAATGCGATAATTGATTTAAGTTTATGATAGTCCAGTTGTCTATATTTTTTCGAAGATTATTAATTTGAATTACCTGTTTTATGTCTTCATAATTTTTACGAGACATGAAAATAATCTGTTTCTTTTTTTTAGTTGGTTTAAAGACCTTAGTGTCAATGAAATGATGAATCTTAAAAATGGTGATATCATCGAAGGCAAGTTTTAGATAGTTGATAGCATCATCAGAGTTGACAAGTGTAGCTATTGTTTTTGGGTGGAGATAAGGAGTTTCAGATGCAGACACTTGGATTGGGAAATCAAGAAGTGAGAGGTAACAACCCTGATTGTATACCACCTTCGAGTGGGATGGATACACTTTATTGATTTGTGGCCCGTATGCTTCAGGTAAAACGAGAATATCAGAATTCAAAATCTCAACATCATTACGAGTCAATTGGACCGCTCTTAATTTAATGTACCATTGGGGTCTAATAGCAGGTTGATTGTTGAGTTCTGCATGTATCATGTAATGATATTCAACAGGTGTTTTAAAATCAAACCATTGGGGCTTGAACCCATAATTTTGATGGACTACAAGAGCATCGTATCCGATATTATTCAGTACATCCACCTGCCGATAGATTTGTTTGATACCACCGCTGGGTTCAGCAATATCTGGACAGATGAATAGTATCCTGGATTTCATTGATAAATTCAAAGGTAGGATTTAATGGTTAGACACATTAAACTTTCCTATATGAATGCTATTTGTCTCATAAACCTTAATAAAATATATTCCAGAAGACAGGTTTGATACATTTATACATGACTCAAAATATAATGGGAATTTAGGTAATGTTTGTTTTTATCAAATATTACAATATATGATATTCATCATAAACAGATGTGATAATTGGTAGATTATCTACTTTTGTTAAATAGTTAAGCAAATGCCACAATCACTGATTGTAATCGTACCTATCTATAAAATGCTGAATAAGTCAGAGATTCAGTCTGTTCGGTCATTGAATAAACTTCAGTCACAATTTGAATTGCAGGTTTGTTTGGTAGGGCCTAATTTTTTTATTCAACTTAATCATGATCGATTGAAGACCGTATTAGATGATTTTATAACATTAGATACAGCAAGTTTTTATGAGGGTTATTTTAAAGATTTAGTATCTTACAATCGATTGCTGCTATCCCTTGAGTTCTATGAACGATTTTGCTCTTATGATTATATGCTCATTTTTCAAACTGATGCTCTTATCATAAATGATTCAATAGACGTGTTTTTGAAAAAAGGATATACCTACATTGGTGCACCGTGGTTAGAAGCTGATGTTCCAGAAAAAGAAGGTCTTTCTGTTGGAAATGGGGGTTTTTCACTACGTCATATTCCATCATTTATTCAGGCATTGAGATCAGATTTGATCATCCCTGATTTTTTTTGGAAACGTTATTACCCTAAACAAAATTGGAAACGAAGATTATTTAAACTGCTCGTTTATCTTCCTACTCAAATTTGGAGTAGGAGTAAAGGAAAGTCATTTTATTTTGAGAAAGCAAAATACAATGGAATGAATGAGGACATAGTCTGGTCTCAATATATCAAAGACCATAAAGAATATTCAATTTCTTCGTTAGAAGACGCTTTGATGTTTAGTTTTGAAACCATGCCAAGAGATTGCTATCGACTAAATAAAAATCAATTGCCTTTCGGTTGTCATGCATTTGAAAAATATGATTTCGAATTTTGGAAATCACATATCCCTTCTTTAAATCGATGAGTAAATTAAGTATCACCATCATCACACCAAACTTAAACGGTGGACAGTTTTTGGAAGATTGTATTTTATCTATCAAAAATCAGGGATATGCCAATTTGAAGCATGTAGTAATTGATGGAGGGTCGACAGATAATTCAATCCAGATACTAAAGGATAATAACACATCATATGAAATAGTAAAAGGGTTGAATAACTATGAAGCAATTCACTATGGTTTTCAGAAATATCCTTCGGATATTCAAGCTTGGTTAAATGTAGATGATTTGTATCGAGAAGGTGCAATTGAAACAGTAATGAATACTTTTAAAAAGTTTCCAGAAATATCATGGTTAATGGGTACACCAAGTACATCAAATGAACGTGGTGTTATTCGAATTTGGGACGCTCATATCTTTCCATCCTTTTCTAAATATACATGGACCATATCTCCTAATCTATTTATTCAGCAAGAGTCTACTTTTTGGAGACAAAAACTTTATGAAAAAGCAGGTGGTCTATCAACTAACTATCGATATGCCAATGACTATGATTTATGGTTTAGGTTTTTTAAATCTGAGCGGCTTTATTCAGTTCCACAAGTTTTAGCTAGCTTTCGAGTCCACTCTTTTAATCAGTTGTCTGTTGCTAATAAAGAAAAATACAAAGAAGAGGTTTTAAAAATCCAAGCTCAATTAAAACTTGGTTTTATACAAAGGACTATTCTCAAAGCATTTATGGTACTAGATCATGTCTTCATTCGGATACCCAAAATTAGAAATGTATATAATAGTACAAAGTTTAGGCAACAGTTTTTGGGTTTTCCTGATCGACTTCGCTTTAACGATTCAGGTCAATTAGTGAAAAGTTAATGGTTCAAAATATGTCTTGATATCTGAGTGTTTTTCAATTAACAAGATACAACTTACCAAAACCATTAGAGAAAAAGTGATCACCCGATGATTCTCTGATTTTTAAGTCCTTACCATTGAGTTGGGCTTTCACTTTATAGAGATAGACTCCATTAGCAAGTCT
>JAKMFK010000082.1 GCA_022425465.1 Bacteroidia bacterium
AGGGCATAATAGCACTATACGCTGTTGAGGATTACAGGAATAATTTAATTAAACGACACGAGGAAATTAGACCGAATAGATTACAGTATTTGGTCGAGATGTTTAAGACAGCTAAAGTACTTGGAGAACCAACGTTGTTAGCTTTTAAAGGGAGCATTCCATTCGATCAATTTACAAAAGAGCCCATTTTTTCGTTTAATTCACCTGATGGTAAAAGCCACCTTGTTTCAAAAATTTCTTCACCTAATGAAATTGCTAAGTTGTCAAATGAGTTTAAAAAAATTGGTAACTTTTATATAGCTGATGGTCATCACAGAAGTGCAGCAGCTGAAAAGTTTAACTCTACAACACCTTTAAAGTTCAATAATGATAAGACCATGTGTTTTGTGGTTGCCGAGGAGCATTTAAAAATCTTACCATTTCATCGACTTATAAATCCTGTGTCTTTGATTGATAAAGATGAACTAATAAATATGTTAACTGAAAAATTTGAGATTTTTAGGTCATATGAATCGCTGTATGATGTAAAAGAACAAAGAACATTTGGTTTATATGTTAATAATGAGTGGTATTTATTAATATACAGAGATAATAGTAATTTATTGGATGTAGAAATTATAGAAAATGAAATTATTAGGAATGTATTCGGGATTATGGATAGCCGAAGGGATTCACAGATAGCATTTCACCCATATACTAATGGAGAAAAGGAACTATGTAATCTTATTGATAGTGGAATCTATCAGATAGCAATAACAAATAAGTCATGCAACTTCAAGGATGTAAGACGCATATCGGACGGGGATAAAACACTACCCCCAAAATCCACTTATATTGAGCCTAAATTGAGGTCTGGAATGATTATACAGGAATTTTAAAAGCTTTAAGCTAACGAAGATTTTCTTTGTGTGGCAATGTTGTATACAATGTAAATGCCTAAACTAAACAATAACTGACTTACAAAGGTTGCTCTAAAGAAAGGAATTCCAGCAGTATAAGCGTTCATGAGTCCTGAAAAACTTTTTTCATAATCAAGTGCAAACCATGATCCAGCATTTGTCACAAGAAAAAACATGATTGCACTTAAAATACTTCCAGCAGTCACACTTATGATACTTACTCTATTTTTTAAAGCTGTGCCAAGTAAAACCACAAGTACAAATGATATGTAAACAAACATAAAAGTTGTTGAAAACATATATTCCATGTAAGTAGGAGAGGAGAAGCCTAATATAATATCCCCGAGAAACAATGATCCAATTGTGATTAAGAATGCAGTAGTTCGTTTATGAAATAAAATACCACCCATTAATGCAATTGCTCCAATTGGATTGAAATTAGGTATATTAAAGATTGTTCGAATTACAACTAATGCGACTATGATGGTTGATAATGCAACTATGTCTCGTTTTTCCATGATTTTATTACTCTAATGCAAAATTAAAAATCTTTTCAATACCACGAAATAAGACAATTTGTCTAGATGTTAATTAATATTAATTATTTAAACATAAGTAACTGTAAATTAGTATTTTACAATAAATTAACAAAGTTTAATATAGGTTAATAATTACACACATTAAATATTTTGATTAACATTTGTTAATTTAACAATTGTAAATAAATTTTACATTTGTTAATATAATGAGTATCAATAAAAGGGTGGTTCAATTAATAGAGAAAACATCGGTGTCCAAAGCTGCATTTTCTGAAGCAACTGGAATCAGTACTGTAATTTTATCACATATTAGTTCAGGCAGGAATAAGGTAAGTTTAACAGCTGTCGAGCAAATTCTAAAAGCATTTAGCAATGTGAGTGCTAAATGGTTGATTTTTGGACAAGGTAGCATGTTTGAGTCTCAAGATGACATATCCAAGTATAATGAATTAGATAAGCAGTTAAATCGCCTAAAAAGTGATGTAGAATTTTACAATAATCAATTAGGTGAACAAGTAACTATATTACAGAAATTGCTTAAAAAATTAAAAGATGACTAGATTATTTTCTTGCTTTAATTTCATCTCTTAATAAAGCTGCTCTATCATAATCTTCAATTTTTATCGCTTTTTCTAACTCAGCTTCAAGTTCGTTGAGGGATAGTTTACTTAAATTACTTTCACTATCTGTTTCATTGATATCCTCGTTATTTTGATCTTCCTCAGTAGTTGTTTCTTGTTCTTCATATTGAATGCCAGCATCATTAAGGATGGATTTGTAAGTGTATATTGGGCATTTAACTCTTAAGGCAAGAGCGATTGCGTCACTTGTACGAGCATCGATATTTTGTGTTATATTGTCTTTTTCTGTGACGAGAGTTGAGAAGAAAACGCCTTCTTCTAATTTGTTTATAACTACCTCTTTTAGGGTTACCTTGAATTGGTGAAAAAAGTCATGCATTAAATCATGTGTTAATGGTCTTTGCGGTTTAAGTCCCTCGATTACTAAGGCAATGGATTGAGCTTCGTATCCTCCAATTACGACTGGGAGTTTTAATTCTCCATTTTCCTCCCCTAAAATAAGTGTATAGCTATTTCTTTGCGAGTGGCTAGATGTAAGTCCTATAATATTTAATTTTATTCTATCTCCCAAGATTTAAAACGCTTTTCTGATTATTACAAAAATGGATACTATCCCTTTATTTCATTAATTCTTTTGGTAAGTCGAGGTAGAATTTCAAAAGCATCTCCAACTATTCCATAATCTGCAGCTTTAAAAAATGGTGCTTCTGGGTCAGTATTTATTACGCATATAACCTTACTACTACTTACACCTGCTAAATGTTGGATAGCTCCAGATATTCCAGCTGCTATATACAGATTTGGTTTAATCGTTATTCCCGTTTGGCCAACATGTTCACTGTGAGGTCTCCATTCCATGTCACTAACCGGTTTTGAGCATGCTGTGGCTGCACCTAAAGCATTTGCTAAATCCTCAACAAGATTCCAATTTTCAGCTCCTTTTAGACCTCTGC
>JAKMFK010000088.1 GCA_022425465.1 Bacteroidia bacterium
ATTTATGCACCTAAAAAATGAGGATTCTAATTATACGATTTAGTAGTATTGGAGATATTGTGCTTACTTCACCTATCATAAGGTGTGTGAAAAATCAAATTCCAAATGCTGAAATTCACTATCTAACTAAAACAATATATTCAAGCCTAATCACTCATAACCCTCATGTTACGAAGTTGCATGCGTTGAATGATCATAATTTTAACATCCTTATAGAAGGTCTAAAAAAAGAGAATTTTGATTTAGTCATCGATTTACACAAAAATATCAGGACATTTAAAATCAAAAGAGCAATTAATACAAAGTGGTTCAGCTTCAATAAATTAAATTTCAAGAAGTGGTTATTTGTGCATTTTAAAATTGATCTATTGCCCGATGTACATATTATAGATCGCTATTTTGATGGCTTAAAATCATTAAATATTAAGAACGATAATCAAGGAGTTGAATATCATCTACCACATAAACTTGCAATCGATTTAAAGCAATATCATATTCAGAAAAAACAATATCTTGTTCTCTCATTAGGTGCTACATATCACACAAAACAAATACCTAATAATGTACTATTAATGTTGCTTAAACGATTAAATGATTCTCATGTGGTGTTGATTGGAGCTGGTAACAAAGACACAGAAAAGGCTGATTTTATTATGAATAATTCAAATCATAAAAATATAATCAACCTATGTAATAAGCTTACTATTAATGAGTCTGCTTACATCATCAAACATTCAAAAACGATAATAACAGGTGATACAGGCATGATGCATATTGCATCGTGCTTTGATATCGATATCATTACATTATGGGGAAATACGCATCCAAAACTTGGAATGCACGCCTATGTCTCCAAGGAAAAAGTTCAAAATCATTTAGTGAATTTAGCCTGTCACCCATGCAGTAAGTTAGGGAGTGATAAATGCCCACGAGGTCATTTCAATTGTATGAACATGCAAGACACAGAAAAAATCGTTCTAAGTATACCAAAATAAATTTATTCCTAAATGTAAATTTGCGATAATGTCATTGAGAAAAACCATTACCACCACCTTATTATTTACTATTACTCTAGCATTCAGCCAAAATAAAGTAGCATTTAGTAAACTCACTAAAAATGAGTCTGGCGATTATATGTATAATAAAACTCTGTATTCTGGTGAATCGTTATTGCTTTGGCCATCCAACAATAAACCCATGCAACGAATAACTTGGTCTAATGGAAAAATTCACGGTTCTTTTAAAAGTTGGTATGAGAATGGTAAGCAAAATCAAGACATTCAATACTTGAATGGAGTTAGACACGGGTCCTTTAAAACCTTCTATCAGAACGGATCACCAGAAGTAAATTGTATATATTACAACGGAAAGCTTAACGGACCTTACACCTCACATTATAAAAATGGTCAACCAAAAAAAAGGGTCACTTTTAGTGACGGTCTTGAACAAGGAAATTTTGTGCTTTATCATTCCAATGGTCAGATTGAACAAAAAGGAAAATTCCATGATGGCAATCCTGAAGGTTTAGTTACCTCATATGATCGAGATGGAGGAAAAAGAAAAGAAATAAATTACAAGAGCGGATTGAGAAATGGTTCATGTATTCTTTACCATATTAACGGTCAAATTGCAGAAACATCCAACTATATCAATGGATTTACAGATGGGGAGAAATCAACCTATACGCTTGAAGGCCAATTAATTGAAAAATCATTTTACAGTAAAGGAAAAATAAATGGTCAAAGCATTACCTATACGATGAGTGGTAAACCACTTGAAATTAAAACCTATAAAAATAACAAACTAAATGGCCCTTATAAATTGTTTAAACAACAAGGTTTGGACACACATGGAGAATATGCTGATAATCTAAAGACTGGCTACTGGGTAGAGCACAAATTTTCACAAGGCGGTCCAGACGAAGGCACTTATGTAAATGGAGAAAAAACAGGTGCATGGAAACTTGGTGCAACAAACCTATTTGGGAAATGCAAAGGTGAATTTATCAAAAATCTAAAGCACGGCACTTGGGAATATTGGAACCTTGATGGAAACAAGTGGAAAACTGAAAAGTGGGATAATGGCAAACTTATAAATTAAGTTATTTAATTTTCATCCTTTTGACTCGCTCCATTTAAATAATGCTAAGTCGTATTTTATTGGATCATTAGCATCTAATCTTAGTAGATAATCTGACAACTCATCTACGGCTTTCCAATCTTGTTGTTTTCGTGACAATAAACCAAAATGAAAAGCAGCTCTTTGTACATGAACATCCAATGGGCATCGTAAGTCAGCTGGCTTAATCGAATCCCAAATTCCAAAATCAATAGAATCTTTTCTAACCATCCAGCGTAGAAACATATTTAGACGTTTAGCAGAAGAATTCTTAGATGGATTTGCTATGTGCTTCCTTGTTCTTTGAGAGGCAAAATCAAAATCAAAAAATTGGTGATAAAAATAAATTAATCGGTTTTTGATTGTATCTCCTTTAAAGGATTTTTCTAATGAATCCTCTTTCATATAGAATTGCTTAAGTACCTCAATAAAATAAAGGCAATCAGTGCTGTTAAATGTACGATGAACGAAGGACTCAAACACCTTTAAATCGGTACCTGAATGCTCCATGATAAATCGATAAGGTTCCTCTCCCATCCAATTCATCAATCTATTGGTGTTGTTAATAATTGTTTTTCGTTGTCCCCAAGCTAAAATTGCAGCAAAAAATGCTGATATCTCTATATCTTGTTTCTTTACAAATCGTTTGGGTATGGAAATGGGGTCATTCTCTATGAAATCCCTTGGATTTATGGTGTTTAAAACACCATCTAACTCATCTTTTACGTCTTGAATTTTCAAATTCAACGTATCACTATGACATTGCTTTGTCCAAGTCTGCAATTAAATCATCAGCATCCTCGATACCTACACTTAAACGAATTAATGAATCAACGACACCTGATTTTTCACGTTCTTCTTTGGGGATTGATGCATGAGTCATGGTAGCTGGGTGGCCAATTAAACTTTCAACACCACCTAGGCTTTCAGCTAGTGAGAATAAGTGTGTTTGCTTGACTATTTGTTTTGCTTCTTCAATTTGGTTTCCTTTTAGTGTGAATGAAATCATTCCTCCAAAACCTCGCATCTGACGTTTTGCAACATCATGATTAGTATGAGTTTCAAAGCCTGGCCAATATACCTTATCTACTTTGGGATGATTATTCAACCATCGAGCTATTTTCTCTCCATTCTCACAATGACGTTGCAATCGAACATGGAGTGTTTTAATGCCTCTCAAAACAAGGAATGAATCCATTGGAGCTGTAACTGCACCACTACTATTTTGAATCCGATACATCTCTTCTGCAATCTTATCATCATTACACACTAAAG